>DDMF01000061.1:1917-8751 GCA_002340515.1 Rhodobacteraceae bacterium UBA2553
CACCGGTGTGATCGAGGCCGCGAGCGAGCGGTTTGGTCAAGCCCCGGATCTCGATGTGACGATTTCTGTGCCAAATGGCGAAGCACTGGCGCAAAAGACGTGGAACCCTCGACTTGGAATTGTTGGCGGTCTGTCAATTCTTGGCACCACCGGCATTGTGCGCCCGTTTTCCTGTGCGGCGTGGATTGCATCCATTCACCGTGGCATCGATGTGGCCCGCGCGACGGGATTAACTCATGTTGCGGGATGTACCGGGGCCACGTCCGAAGCAACGGTTCAAGAACTCTATAATCTTAGCGAAGGGGCCATGATTGATATGGGCGACTTTGCCGGGGGCATGTTGAAATACCTTGCCCGGCACCCGGTGGATCGTGCCACCATTGGCGGCGGTATTGGAAAGCTGACCAAACTGGCACAAGGGGCGCGGGATCTGCATTCCGGGCGCAGTCAGGTGGATTTTGATCTCTTGGCCCAATGGTTGGGCGATGACGATGTTAGGAATATGAACACTGCCCTTCAAGCTTTTGAAAAGCATGGAGAATGCATGTCTCAATTGATTGCGGACCGGGCCTTGGATCAAGTCAGGTTTTTCCTGCGCGATGCGTCTTGTGTGCCGGATGTCGTGGTGATTGACCGCAAAGGTGCGGTAATTGCGCGGGCAAAATGAGCGGCGGGTTAAAGATCCTTTTGCTGGCCGGAACGGCGGAGGCACAGGTCTTGGCAAAAGGCTTGGCACATGTGGGCCATCAGGTTGTGGCCTCGCTTGCTGGGGTAACACGCGCGCCGACGCCACTTGCTGTCGCGACGAGAAGCAGTGGGTTTGGCGGGCGACAGGCGCAGGCTGACTATATGCGCAGCGAAGGTTTTGATGTGCTTGTTGATGCGACCCATCCATTTGCAGAAAAGATCACCCATCGCAGCCATGAAATTTGCAAGGAGATGGCGCTTCCGTATCTGCGTCTAAGTCGCCCCGCATGGGTGCCGGCCCCGGGCGAGATCTGGCATCACATAGCAACAGTTGATGAGTTATCGGCCCTTATCCCATTGGACGAAAAGGTGTTCCTGGCTACTGGTGCACAAAGCAGCGATATTGCGCAGGCTTTGCCGGGGCGGGTGCTGTTTTGTCGGCGCATAGAGGCGGGACCAGAGCCTTTCGCCCTGTCCGGGGGATGGATCATCGGGCGCCCCCCCTTTTCTGTGGATGCGGAGGTCGCCCTGTTTCAGCAGCTAGAGACCACTTGGATTGTGGCGAAAAACGCGGGTGGGCCAGCGCGGGCAAAGCTGGCGGCCGCGCAGGAACTGGGGCTGTCTGTGGCGATGATTGATCGGCCGCAAGGCCCGGATGCGCCAACCGTGGACAGTGTGAACGCCGCCTTGGATTGGGTGTTAGATTTGACGGTGCGTCAGAATGGATGAACCTGTGATCCTTGGCCCTGACTGTTTGCGCGAAGGGGCCAATTGGCTGGTGAAGCAAGACGCGCGATTTTCGCAGGTGATTGAGGTAATTGATGAAATTCCGCTGCGCCTGCGCGGAGATGGGTTTGAGGCGGTGTTCTCCGCCATCATCGGCCAGCAAGTCTCAACAGCGTCAGCCACAGCCATTTGGGCACGGATTGTGGGGGCCGGGATGGTCACGCCAGAGCGGGTTTCTGCCGCCAGTGATGCAGATCTCGCCGCATTGGGGTTGTCACGACCAAAGATCAAATATGCCCATGCCTTGGCACGTGCTGATATTGATTATCCTGCCTTGCGCAGCGCCCCGGCGGCAGAGGTGATCAAAACCCTTACAGCCGTGTCTGGCATTGGCGAATGGACCGCCGAGATTTATGTGCTGTTTTCATTGGGTCGTGCCGATATTTTTCCTGCCGGGGATTTGGCCCTGCAAGAGGCGGCGAAAGTGCTTTTTTCACTACCTGCGCGCCCAACTTCGCGTGAGATGCGCGTGATGTCTGACGCGTGGTCGCCGTGGCGGGGCGTTGCGGCGCGGCTGTTGTGGGCCTATTACCGCATAATCAAAAAGAGAGAAGGGATCCGTTGATGTTACGCATATTGGACGCACACCGCAAACCTGCGGCCTCAGGCACAACCAAATCAGTGGTGGTGTTTTTGCATGGGTATGGCGCGGATGGCGCGGATTTGTTGGGCTTGTCCGACCCGCTGTCGGAACACATGCCGGACACGGTGTTTATTGCGCCAGATGCGCCTGAAAAATGCGTGAACAACCCGATGGGTTATCAGTGGTTCCCGATCCCTTGGTTGGATGGCTCATCAGAAGAAGACAGCCTGCGTGGCGTCGAGATGGCGGATGCCGACATCAACAATTTTCTTGATAATGTGTTGAAGGAAGAGGGGATAACCCCTTCGCAGCTCGTCGTTTTTGGCTTTTCGCAAGGGACAATGTTGTCGCTGCGCGTTTTGCCGAAGCGGGCTGAGCCTGTCGCTGGGCTGGTGGCGTTTTCGGGGCGGATGCTGGAGCCGGATGATTTTGCTGACCATGTTGTCTCTAAGCCGCCTGTGTTGCTGGTGCATGGGGATCAGGACGACATGGTGCCACCTGCGCATTTCACTGAAAGCGGTCAAATTCTTGAGGCCAATGGGTTTGAAACCTATGGCTATATCATGAAGGGCACCGGTCATGGCATCGACATGGAGGGCCTGTCGGTGGCGATGCAATTCATGCTCGACAAACTCGGGATTAAGCCGATGCAAAAGGGCGAGGATGACGGGCAGTAACCGTCAGTTTCCGCGTAACTTCCCCGTCATATCCCTGTCATCTCGCCCCGCTATGCAGAAGGCGGCCCCACGATCTAGGGGGTTGTTTGGTTGTCTATCCCATATATAGTCAACCTATGCGTAGGGGCGAGAGCTCTCGCCCCGTAGTGGTCGTGGCATTGGTCGCGGCATTTAATTGCAGGGCGAGGAAACTGTCACAATGGATGGCGATTTCAAACGAACAGATATGCCGGGACCAGAGCCGATGGGCGTTTTGCGCCCTGTTGCAGCCTGGCGAAATGTTTGGCCAAATACATGGCCGAGTATGATTGGTTTTCAAAATTTACCGTTGCAAAGGCGCGTGGATTTCACGCGCTTTTTTATTGTGCCCGTCGAATGTTTTGGCCCATTGGGCAGGGGGGCGTCATGAATGCGATGACAAATATGCGCACGCTGGTGTTGAACGCCGATATGCAGCCGCTGAGCTATGCGCCATTGTCGATCTGGAGTTGGCAAAGTGCTTTGGTGGCCGTGCTGCAAGACCGGGTGATCGAGGTGCGCACCTATGAGGATGTAGTGGTGCATTCCGCCACGCAAGCCTTCGAAGTGCCCTCGGTGATTGCGCTGAAACGCTACCGGAAACGGAAAAACGTCTCCTTTACCCGGTATAACGTGTTCTTGCGCGATGAATTTCGCTGTCAATATTGTGGCGAGCAGTTCGATATCCGCGATTTGACCTTTGATCATGTCGTGCCGCGCAGTAAAAATGGCGGGTCAAACTGGCATAATATTGCGACGTGTTGCGGGGCAGATAACCTCCGCAAGGCCAATCGCACGCCGGAACAGGCGGGGATGAAGCTGCGGCGAAAACCCTATGAACCCACGGCGCATGAACTTGATGCCGCGGCGCGCCGTTTGCCCTATCCGCGTGAAAGATTGCACCAGACCTGGATGGATTTCCTGTATTGGGACACGGAGCTTGAAGGGTAGTGCACTGATTTCCGACCCGGCAATGTCGCTCTGGGCATGACGAAGGGCAGCGCAGCTGTTAGCGTGGCAACATTCTGTGCCGTTACATGTCGCACAGGTGAAACAGGAGGATGCCATGCCCCGCACGCCAGATGATTTTTTCACACCCATTTCCGGCTTTGTCCTGCCGCGCTTTGCGGGCGTGCCGACCTTCATGCGCCTGCCGCATGTGGATTTTGATCATCCTCGGTTTGGGGATGTTGATGTTGGCCTGATCGGTGCGCCCTGGGATGGGGGCACCACCAATCGCCCCGGCCCACGCCACGGTCCCCGCCAGCTGCGCGATATGTCCACGATGATCCGCGCGCAAAACGGCGCCACTGGTGTGCGCCCGTTTGAGGCGGTGAACTGTGCCGATCTTGGCGATGTGGCCCCAAACCCCGCTGATGTGATGGACAGTCTGGCGCGGATGCAGGCGTTTTACGACCGGGTGAAAGCCGCCGGAATCCGGCCGCTGACGGGCGGGGGCGATCATCTGTGCACCTTGCCCATTCTCCGGGCGCTGGCCAAAGATGGCCCGCTGGGGATGGTGCATTTTGACAGCCACACCGACCTGTTTCACTCGTATTTTGATGGGACGATGTATACCCATGGCACCCCGTTTCGCCGCGCGGTGGAAGAGGGGCTTTTAGATCCAAAACGCGTTGTGATGATCGGCATTCGCGGCACTGCTTATGACAATGAAGACCGGGATTTTGCCGACCGGGTTGGTATTCGTGTGATCGGGATCGAGGAATTTCATGCGCGCGGTGTTGACGATGTTATGGTCGAAGCATGTGGTATTGTCGGAACTCAGGAAACCTATGTCAGCTATGATATTGATTTTGTTGACCCGGCCTTTGCACCGGGCACCGGCACGCCGGAAGTGGGCGGCCCCAGTTCCTATCAAGCGCTTCAGGTGGTGCGTGCGCTGGCGGGCGTGAACATTATTGGCGCAGATTTGGTCGAGGTTTCTCCTCCTTTTGATGCATCAGGCGCAACCGCCTATCTTGGCGCGTCGATCATGTTTGAACTGCTCTGTGTCATGGTGTCATAAACGCGTTTCGACCGGTGGTGATTGTCGGGATCAAAAGGGCTTTTACCTGTGTTGAATGCGGTGGTAGACTTTTGGAACCACTTGGGTTAACTACGCGGACAAAACGCTTCGTTAGCGCTAACACAATACGGAGATCCCCATGGTTTCGCGCGTCATTCCGGTTGATCCTTTTGATCTGGTTATCTTTGGCGGGACAGGTGATCTGGCCCGCCGCAAAATAATTCCCGGCCTCTATCGGCGCTATCGCGACGGGCAAATGCCTGAAGATGCGCGCATTATCGGTGCGGCACGTTCTGAGCAGGACACCGCCGGCTATCGCGCCTTTGTCGAAAGCTCTGTTCGCGAATTTGTATCCAAAAAGAAATGTGATCCCAAAGTGTTGGAAGGGTTCGCCGGTCTTTTCTCCTATGTCACTGTGGATGCAATGGGGGATGATGGCTGGCAGGAGCTTGCTCAACTTATGCGCCCGGATGTGGTGCAAGCGTTCTACTTCTCTGTTGGGCCGCGCCTGTTTGGCCCGATTGCCGAACGGCTGAAATCCAAGGGTATTGCCGCCCCCGAGGCACGCATTGTCGTGGAAAAACCCTTTGGTCACGATCTTGCCACCGCGCGCGCGCTGAACCAGACCTTGGCGCAGCATTTTGCTGAAAGCCAGATTTATCGTATTGACCATTATCTTGGTAAAGAAACCGTTCAGAACCTGATGGCTTTGCGCTTTGGCAATATGCTTTTTGAACCCCTGTGGAACGCGCAATATGTGGACCATATCCAGATCACGGTTGCCGAAACCGTTGGGGTTGAAGGGCGCGGGGCCTATTATGACAAATCCGGCGCCATGCGGGACATGGTGCAAAACCACTTGATGCAACTCTTGTGTCTTACCGCAATGGAACCACCGTCGAAGTTTGATCCCGACGCGGTGCGGGATGAAAAGCTCAAGGTGATCCGCGCGTTGGATCCGGCCAAGCCGGATGACATTGTGCGCGGGCAATATTTGGGCAACGAAGATGTGGCCGCCTATACCGATGACGCCGAGGCGGATGACAGCAAGACAGAAAGCTTTGTGGCGATGAAGCTGCATGTGTCGAACTGGCGTTGGAATGGCACGCCGTTTTACCTGCGCACCGGAAAACGCCTGCGTGCGCGCATGTCAGAGATTGTCGTCCGCTTCAAAGAACCACCCCATTCGATTTTTGAAGAAGACACCGGTCAGACCGCCAATGAGCTTTCGATCCGTCTGCAGCCCAACGAAGGCATGGATCTGAAGGTCACTATCAAAGAACCGGGGCCGGGGGGCATGCGTCTGATCGACGTGCCGCTTGATATGACCTTTGCCGAAGCCCTTGGGGAAGAGGTCGCCGACGTGCCGGACGCTTATGAGCGGCTGATTATGGATGTGATCCGCGGCAATCAAACGCTGTTTATGCGCGGGGATGAGGTCGAGGCCGCTTGGGCGTGGACCGATCCAATCATCGAAGGCTGGCAGGAACGGCGCGACACCCCCCATAATTACGATGCATTCTCATCGGGCCCAGAAGAGGCGCTGATGTTGCTGCATAAAGATGGCCGTCGCTGGAGGGAGTTGCGAGAATGAACCTGAGAGAATATCCCGACCAAGACATGATGATGCTGGATTTGGCGGATGTCATTGCCTCTGAATTGGTGTCCGTTTTGGATCACAGTGAAACCGCGAGCCTTGCGGTGCCCGGTGGCACCACACCGGGGCCAGTTTTCGACGCGCTTTGTGCCGCTGATCTGGATTGGGCGCGGGTTAACGTGATGCTGACCGACGAGCGTTGGGTGCCAGAAAGCAACCCGCGTTCGAACACCGCTTTACTGCGGAAACGGCTTTTGACCAACCGCGCGGCAGCGGCCAATCTGGTGCCACTTTATCGGGCGGGACCGTTGGAGGATGCGGTTTTAACTGAGCTGTCCCAAGGGGTTGAGGCCGCATTGCCCCTGTCGGTTGTATTGCTGGGAATGGGCGAAGACATGCACACGGCCAGCCTGTTTCCCGGCGCTGACAATCTGACCAAAGCGTTGTCGTCAAACGCGCC
>DDMF01000062.1:0-5063 GCA_002340515.1 Rhodobacteraceae bacterium UBA2553
CGAAAAACCTTAAACCAAGCAGACCTTGGATATTTCGCCTTCGCTGACGCAGGACAGCTCCGCATCTACATCACGCTTTTTTGCATCTTGGCACAAATCGCCAATCCGGTCATTCACAGGCACCGCATTCGATTTATCCGCCGAGGGCTTCCAAGCCGTGGAAAATTTCCGTTAAGTCCGTGAAAAGAACAACCCAGCGAAGTTCGACCATCGCTCTTACAGCTTGGTTTTCTTGTCATATCCTTTGCAGAGACGCGCGCATCTCAATAGATACGTCCAGTTGATGAGACACTTTTTTCACTCGATGTTCGATCAATTCGATCAAACTTTCAGCGGCAACGCGACCCATTTGCCGGTGCGGAACATGAACTGTGGTGAGGGCTGGAAAGACGTGCTTGGCCAGCTCAATATCGTCAAATCCAGTGACTGAAATATCATTTGGAACATTGAAACCCAAGTCGCGTGCCTTTGAGATCACCCCAGCCGCAAGAACATCGTTTCCGCACATAATGACTGTCGGTTTAACGTCAGCCTGAACCAGCTGTTCAAAGGCTGTAGCACCGTTTTCAATCTCATAGGGCGTTTGGATGATGGGGAGGTCATTCAGATGAAAGCCATGTGCCTGCCAGCTGTCCTGAATGCCAGCCAGTCGTTCCGCGGCGCGATCATTGCCGTCAACAATGCCGGAAATGACAGCAATGCGTCTGTGGCCCATCTCGATGACTTTGTCCGCTAACAGCCGCATCGCCGCACGGTTGTCGAATCCCACAGAGGCGTGTTCCGAGCCTGGCATCGAGGCCCATGCCAACACTGTTGGAATTCCACGTCGGGCCAAATACTCATACACCGCCTCGTCACGTTCATAGCCGATCAACAGCAGGCCATCTGCGCCACGCGCCACAAGTTCGCGGATTTGCTGGGCTTCCAGTTTGGGCTGATAGGCGCTGCTTGACACCAGCAAATTGTATCCTTTTTCAAGTAGTTTTTCTTGAAAAGCCTGCAAGCCGCGCGCAAAAATCGCGTTCTCCATTGTGGGGATGATCGCGCCAATTGTGCGGGACTGTTTGGCCGCCATCGCACGCGCATTGAAGTTTGGCGTGTAGCCAAGTGATTCTACCGTTTCCATTACTTTTGCGAGCGTTTTCGCCGACACTTTTTGCTTTTCGTTCAAGCAGCGCGATACCGTTGCCGTCGAAACACCTGCCGCCTTGGCGACATCATCCAATGTAGGAATGTGTGGTGTTTCATGCATTTACATACTGATCCGTTGCTCATTTTTGTTAAAACTAGCATAAAATGTCAGCGGACCCAATTGTAAATGTAAGCGCTTGCCATATCCCCCTGTAAGCGCTTACAGTCACTTCAGAACCAGACAGCAGGGAGGCTCGTCATGTTTCTCATAGGTGCATTCATTGTATTTTTGGCGTTCTTTTTGAACGTAGCCTTGGGCGCTTTTGCCGATGCTGCGTTCCTTGGGGATGTGGGGGAAATGTTGGTTCTGTCATGTGCGTCGGTCCTGTTTGTCGTCGCTATTTTGAGAAAAGAAGCTGATCGCTCAAAGAGCGATGATAGCAAATAAGTCTAAAGGGAGGGGAACCATATGGATAACCAAGAGAAAAACGAAGTTGCCTCGGTCGAGCGCCGGAATTTCCTGAAAATTGCATCAACTGCCGGTTTCACCGCCGCACTTGTAGCAGGTGCAGCAGGCACGCTTTGGTCCACACAGGCCGCAGCCCAGTCCGCCAACGAAGAGCGCGACCGCGAGGCCGCAGCCGAGCACACCATGACAATCGCCACGGCCTACGTGCTGGGCGCGTCGCGCAGCTATCCGATCATGCAGCTTGACCTAAAAGAGAACATTCAAAACGCCACAAACGGCAAAGTCTATGTCAAACTGGCCCCTGGTGGCCAGCTTGGTGCCGGCGGCGCATTGGTGTCTGCCGTTCAAGGCGGCACCATTCAGGCCGCGCAGCATTCGCTTGCGAACTTTGCGCCTTTTGCGTCGACTGTCGATCTGATCAACATGCCCTATCTGTGTGGCTCGAACCAGCGTTTCACGAACCTTGTGAATTCTAGCTTCTGGAACAACAATGTAACGCCTAAGATAGAAGAAAACGGCTTCAAGCCGCTGTTCTACGTCAATATCGACCCACGCGTTGTGGCTGTTCGCAAGGGCGGTGCTGGCGCTGTTATCACTCCGGGCGATCTGGATGGTGTGAAGTTCCGCGTACCGGGATCTGCGATGTTGCAGCAGTACTACCGCATGGTTGGCGCAAACCCGACGCCGGTTGCATGGGGCGAAACGCCGTCTGCGATCCAGCAGGGTGTGGCAGACGCGCTTGATCCATCCGTTGGCGCGCTTTACGTGTTCGGTTTCAAAGACATTCTGTCCCACGTGACCTTCACGCAAGCTGTACCGGATTCGCAGGTCTATTCGTGTAACCTTGAATGGTTCAACTCCATGCCTGGCGACGTTCAGGAAGGCATCATGTGGGGGTCCGAGATGACCGCACACCAGAACCTGTCCAAGGTTCCCTCGGCCCGCGCCTACGCCATGGCCGAGCTGGCCAAAGCCGGCGTCGAATTCCACAGCCTCTCAAGTGATCAGCTGGCAGAATGGCAAGCCGCAGGCGGCTACCAGCGGTCCGAATGGGACGAGTTCAAGGTCGAGCTTGCAGGCTCCATGGATGCCTTCGCGCAGATGGAAGAAGCTGCAGGCACGCAGGGCAAATACTACGTCCACGACGCCTAAGATTTTGCGGGCATCCGGGACATACCGGGTGCCCCATTTCCTTTTTATCGCCATGATCAAAGTCATCGCGCGTCAGCGTCGTCTTTCCTCGTGGAAACCGATTGGGGCCAGACATGGAACTCCTGCGCAAATTTGACCAAAATGCCGAACGGTGGTTGCTTTTGACCTTCTATGTGATGCTTGTCATCACCATGGCTGTCGAAGTGCTGCGCCGCGAGATATTCGCCTATTCGTCCATCTGGGGCGAAGAGATCGTACGCTACTCGTTCATTTACCTTGCATGGGTGGGGGCCGCTGCAGCGGTCAAAGAACGCGCCCACATCCGCATTGACGTGATAATGCATTACCTCAGTCCGCGGCCAAAAGCGCTGCTTTATATGTTCGGTGACATCGTCATGATGATCGTCGCCGTTATCGCGCTGTATTGGTCCATGGAGGCCGTTCATGTCTCATACAAGTTCGGATCGGTGACCCATGGCCTGCGTATTTCGCAAGTCTGGTTTTTGATGGCTGTGCCGACCGGGTTTGCCCTAATGATCTGGCGCCTCCTTCAGTCCTTCCGCCGAGACTTCATTTCCCTCAAGACGGGTAAACCTGTCTACGAGGGTGACACGCTGTTTGATTAAGGGGCCGCACCATGCTTTGGAACACTGTTGCTCAAACGGTTGAGCTGGGTTGGGATTTCTACATTCCCGTTATGATTTTCGTGGTGCTGATCGCGATGGCCGTGCCTGTTTGGGCCGCCATCGGCTCTTCTGCCATCTTGATGTTGCTCATGTCGGGCGATCTACCGCTGAGCCTAGTGGGGGAGCGCCTGTTTTCGGGGATTGACGCCTTTGCGCTGACCGCGATCCCGCTCTTTATCCTGACGGGTGACGTGCTGGTGCGCACAGGGCTTAGTCGAAAATTTCTGGACGTGGCCGAGGCTTTGACCTGTTTCACCAAAGGCGGCTTTGGCTCTGCCACGGTTCTGGTCTGCGGCATGTTCGCTGCGATTTCGGGATCTGATGCGGCAGGGGCTGCAGCGGTGGGCCGCATGACAATCGCGCGGCTGGTCGAGGCGGGATATCCACGCCCCTATGCCTGTGCGCTGGTGGCCGCAGGGGCCTGTACCGGCATCCTGATCCCGCCCTCCATCGCTTATATCATCATCGGTCTCGTTCTGGGTATATCGGCATCAACGTTGTTTCTGGCGGCCCTGATCCCGGGGCTTTGTATTCTGTTGTCGATCCTGATCACCAACCTCGTCATGAACCGCATCTATTCCTACGAGGGCGGCGGCAACCTGACCTTTATGGAATGGCTGGGCAATCTGGGCCGGTCTCTTTGGACAGGGTGGTATGCCTTTATCGTGCCCGGCATCATTTTCTACGGCATCTTTTCGGGCCGTTTGACCCCGACAGAGGCTGGCGCGCTGGCCGTTGTGGTCACCATCGCTATGGGCTTCATAATGGGCACGCTCAAATTCGCGGATTTCCCTGCGATGCTGCTCAGCTCCGCCAAGGTCAACGGGGTCATCCTGCCCATTATCGCCTTTTCTGCTCCTCTGGCTGAGGCATTGGCAATTATGGGTGTGCCGCAAGGGTTTGTGACATCGGTCACTGCTTTGACGGAAGAGCCCTGGATTCTGATTCTGCTCATGATCGGCATTTTGATTGCTGCGGGCTGTGTGATGGAAACGACGCCCAACATCGTGATCCTGGCCCCGATCCTTCAGCCTTTGGCCGAAAACATCGGCATGAACGAAATCCAGTTCTGCATCATGATGATCACCGCACTGGGCGTGGGCTTTATTACGCCGCCCCTTGGGCTGAACCTGTTCGTAGTCTCGGGGATAACGGGGGAGTCGATCTTAAAGATCGCGGCGCGCGCGGTGCCCTTTGTGCTGTGCATGTTCGTGGTGGTGTTGTTCATCGCCTATGTGCCTGCCGTTTCAACAACTTTGCTTCCGGATATCTACAAGTAGGACCTCAAAACAATGACACGCGAATACCTCAAGAAAGCGACCCTTACATCGGCGTCCGGCGCGTCGGACGTCCACGATACGGTTGTCACAATTCTGGATGACATCAAGGCAGGCGGCGACGCTAAAGCGATGGAATATGCTGCCAAGTTCGACCAGTACGAAGGCAATGTCATGTTGACCGAAGCCGAGATTGAAGCCGCCAGCGCTTTGGTTCCCGAAAAGCTCAAGGCCGATATCCAGTTCGCCCATGACAACGTGAAACGCTTTGCCGAGTTGCAAAAGAGCACGGTTGCGGACGTAGAGATGGAAATCCAGCCGGGATATGTGGCCGGTCAGAAGTCGATC
>DDMF01000062.1:5139-5543 GCA_002340515.1 Rhodobacteraceae bacterium UBA2553
CCGCTACAGCCACATCGCTAGCGCCATTATGACAGTCACCACCGCCAAGGTCGCAGGCTGCAAGCACATCACCGCCTGTTCACCGCCGCGCCCCGGCGTCGGTGTGGCCCCTGCCATCATCTATGCCGCGCACATCTGTGGCGCAGACAAGATTTTGGCCATGGGCGGCGTGCAGGGCGTGGCCGCAATGACCTACGGCCTGTTCGGGTTGCCCAAGGCCAACATTCTCGTCGGTCCTGGCAACCAGTTTGTTGCCGAAGCCAAGCGTATCCTTTTTGGCAGTGTCGGCATCGACATGATCGCTGGCCCTACCGACAGCTTGATCCTTGCAGACAAGCACGCCGATGCGCACATCGTTGCGACCGACTTGGTCAGCCAAGCCGAACATGGCTACAACTCTCCGG
>DDMF01000062.1:5557-6153 GCA_002340515.1 Rhodobacteraceae bacterium UBA2553
CGAAGACGTCATGGCGCGCGTGCCTGCGTTGATCGAAGACCTGCCGCAGCTGAACCGCGACAACGCCTTTGCCGCATGGCGCGATTATGCCGAAGTCATCGTATGTGCTGATCGCGTTGATATGGCCAAATGCAGCGACGAATACGCACCGGAGCATTTGACCGTGATGGCCGAAGACCTCGATTGGTGGCTGGAAAACCTGACCTGCTACGGGTCGCTGTTCCTGGGCGAAGAGACCACGGTCAGCTACGGCGACAAAGCGTCGGGCACAAACCACGTTTTACCGACCTCTGGTGCGGCAGGCTACACGGGCGGTCTGTCGGTGCACAAGTACATGAAGATCGTTACATGGCAGCGCGCAACGCAAGAAGCCTCCAAGGATGTGGCGATTGCAACAGCCCGCATTTCACGGCTTGAGGGGATGGAAGGGCACGCGCGCGCCGCAGATGTACGCCTTGCCAAATACTTCCCCGGCGAAAACTTTGACCTGACAGCTGAAGGTTAAACACGTGACCCATACCGCCCGCCTTTTTGACCTGTCTGGCAAGGTAGCTTGTATCACAGGTGCCAGTTCCGGCCTTGGACGTCGCGCAGCG
>DDMF01000062.1:6200-12901 GCA_002340515.1 Rhodobacteraceae bacterium UBA2553
GCGGCGGGGGCGTCGGTTGTGGGAGTTGCAAGACGTGCGGAGGCTTTGGACAGCCTTTGTGCTGAAATCGGCCCCAAGGCTGCGCGTGTCGTGGCCGATGTGGCGGATCGCGATGGCTTGGCGCAACTGGTTCGCGATGTGTCCGCCCCTTTCGGCGCACCGGACATTCTGGTGCACGCAGCGGGCGTCAACACGCGGCAAGCGGCGGATGATGTGACTGCAGAGGGATGGGATCAAACGATTGCCCTGAACCTCAATGCGCCGTTCTTTTTGTCTCAGGCCTTTGTGCCTGCCATGCGCGACAAGGGCTGGGGGCGCATCGTGAACTTTGCCTCATTGCAAAGCACACGGGCTTTTCCCGGCGGCATCGCATATGGCGCGACCAAGGGAGCCATCAGCCAATTGACCCGTGCCATGGCCGAGGCGTGGTCCCCCCACGGGATCAACACAAATGCCATCGGGCCGGGGTTTTTCCCGACGGAATTGACCGCGACGGTTTTTGAAGATCCGGCACGTGCGGACCGCAATGCCACGCAGACCTGTGTGGGTCGTAACGGCACGCTGGAAGATGTGGACGGCCCGATCCTGTTTTTGTGCTCGGATGCGTCTGCATTTGTCACAGGTCAGGTTCTGATGGTTGACGGAGGATTCACTGCAAAATGAAAGCATTGGTTTATCAAGGTGTTGAGACATTGGGTTTTACCGATGTGCCGGATGCGATCCCGCAAGCCGGAGAGCACCTGATCAAGGTAGAGGCCGTTGGCATCTGTGGATCCGATATGCATGCTTATCTGGGGCACGATGTACGCCGTCCTGCGCCGCTTATTCTGGGTCATGAGGCGGCTGGAACGATCAAAGGCGGCACATATGACGGCATGCGTGTCACAGTGAACCCGCTGGTTACTTGCGGTGTCTGCCCCGCTTGCAAGGCAGGCCGCGAGAACCTGTGCCCTGAGAGGCAGATCATTTCCATGATGCCCCGCGAAGGCGCATTCGCGCAATATGTGGCAATGCCGATGTCCAATCTGGTCGAAGTGCCGGATCATGTGCCGCTGGAAAAGGCTGCTTTGGCGGAACCATTGGCCGTCAGCTGGCATGCGGCCCAATTGGCGCTTCAGGCGCTACATCCTGCGATGGAACGCCGTGCGTTGGTCATCGGTGGGGGTGCTATCGGTTTGGCCGCGTCCCTTGCGCTGAAGGTGATGGGGCTAGTCGATGTGACAATCGTGGAACCTGATCCTGCCAGATGCGCGTTTTTGTGTGAACAGGCGGATCAGATTGCGGTTGCTTCAACCGATCAAAACTATCCCATTGTGATTGACGCGGTTGGCTTTGGAGTCACGCGTGCCTCTGCATCCAGCCTTGTGCAACCGGGCGGTGTGATCGCGCATGTGGGGTTGGGCGATGACAAGCCGGGGTTAGACGTGCGCCGCGCCACTTTGCAAGAGATCACGTTTATCGGGACCTACACATACACTGCCGCCGATTTCCGCGATACAGCTGCGGCCCTTTTCGACGGACGTCTCGGCCCGTTAGACTGGACACAAACCCGCCCCTTGGCAGAGGGAACCTCGGCCTTTGCTGATCTGCGTGCGGGCAAAGTTGTGACGCCAAAAATCATTCTTGCCCCTTGGTCCTAGCAACACCTCTGAATTGGAGATCGACCCGTGTATCAAAAAATCCTTGTTCCCATGGCCCTCGACCACGGTGTGTCCAAAGGCACCCTAGAGATCGCCAAAGCCCTGACCGGCGGCTCCGGTGAGATCATCGCCCTGCATGTCTATGAAGCGCCGCAAGGATCGGTTCAGGCTTATGTCGATGAAGAAGTAAAACAAGAAGGACTTGAGCGGGCACGGGCCGAATTGCAGGCAAAAACCGAACACCTGAACGGCGTGCAAGCCGAGATGGTGGTTGGACATACCTATCGCTCCATCATTGATTACGCATCCGAACACAGTGTCGATTGCATCGTCATGGGATCACATAAACCGGGGTTCAGCGACTATTTGCTGGGCTCGACTGCGGCGCGTGTTGTGCGGCATGCGCCCTGCGCTGTGCATGTTTATCGCAGCACCTAACGCTGGCTTATTCACAAAGAACGTATCCAATCAGAAAGGCTTCCCTCTTATGAATATCGACAAGAAGATCGTGGACGATCTTGTCGCAAACGACGTCTCATTCGTGACCACCGTGCCGTGCAAACAGTTGGCTGGTGTGATCGAAGAGGTCGAGGCGCGCGAAGACATCTTCCATATCCCCTCAAACAAGGAAGACGAAGGCATGGGGCTGTGTGCCGGTGCCTTTATGGGCGGTAAGCGCCCCGCGATCATCATGCAGAACACCGCAATCGGTGTGACGATCAATACGTTGGCAACGCTTACACAATTCTACCGGTTGCCGCTGCCGATGATCATTTCCTACCGTGGCGAGTTGCGCGAACCAGTGGCCTGTCAGGTCGAAATGGCCGTGCACACAAAGGCTTTGTTGGCGCAGCTGAACATCCCTACCTATCACTTCCACTGGAAGGATGATGTCAAAGAATTCGACAACATCCTGAAATACACCTTCATGTGCAATAAACCCGTGGCGATCCTGACAGACGCCAACTTCTGGGGAGGCTATGGCGACCAATGATCCGTTCAGAAATACTCAAAGAAATCGCTCCGATCCTTAATCCGCACCTCGTGGTGTGTAACATCGGTCTTCCCAGCCAAGAGCTGCATATGATCGACGATAACGAGCGTAACTTTTACATGCTCGGGACCATGGGTCTGTCGTCTTCCATTGGCTTTGGCCTCGCGCTTGCGCAGGACAAACCCGTGATCTCGATTGACGGTGACGGTTCTGTTCTGACCAACCTAGGCACGCTGCCCACCATCGCCAACAATGCGACGGGCAACTATACGCTGTTGATCATCGACAACGGGTCTTATGGCTCTACCGGTGATCAACCGACCTATGCCGGCATGAAAACCAACCTGACGAATGTGGCGCGTGCATGTGGCTGCGAGAACGTGATCGAGGTGCAGGACAAAGACCTTGGTCCCGTGCTGCAAGAGGCAGTTGATAGCGATCAGATGACGATCATCGTGTGCAAATGCGACAGCGGGAACATCAAACTGCCCGTCATCACGATGGACCCAGTTGTGATCCGTCACCGCTTTATGGAAGCTGTGAAAGGCTGATGTCTGTCAATGCCATCCATGACGCTGAAGATGCGCGGCGCATTGCAAAATGGCGGCTGCCGTGGATGGTGTTCGACTACATTGACGGCGCAGCAGGACGCGAAACAGGGGCGGCGCGTAATCGGGCCGCTCTTGACGCCGTGACATTACGGCCGCGCATTTTGCGTGATGTCTCAAAGCGAGACCTCAGCGTTCCCTTGTTTGGAACGCAAGCTGCACGCCCCTTTGGCATTGCGCCGATGGGCATGTGCAATCTAAGCGCACCGGGGGCAGATTTGATGCTGGCCCGACTGGCCGCGCGATACAAAATACCCCACGGCGTATCGACCGTTGCGTCCACTCCGCTTGAGAAGATTATCGAAGTGGCTGACGGGCACGCTTGGTTTCAACTGTATTTCTCTGGCGGTGGGGATGGTACGTTCAAGTTGGTCGAGCGGGCCAAGGCCGCAGGCTATACCACACTAGTGCTGACCGTTGATGTCCCAGAAGTCGGCCGCCGCCCACGCGAATTGCGGCACGGTTTCAAAATGCCGTTCTCGATCGGACCGCGTCAGTTTATTGATTTTGCTCTGCACCCTCGTTGGTCGCTAACGCAGCTTGCAGCCGGCAAACCCCAAATGGCCAACTTCGAGATGGACGGCTATGATTTTGATCGCACCGAAAGCCGCGCCAAAGCCACATGGGAGACGCTGGCCAGATTGCGTGACATGTGGCCCGGAAAGCTGGTGGTCAAAGGGGTGCTAGACGTAGAAGATGCGGCAGACCTGAAGCAAGCTGGCGTTGACGGCATCCAAGTGTCCAGCCACGGAGCCCGACAGCTTGAAAGTGCGCCAACCCCGATCGAAATGCTGCCGCAGATACGCACCGCAGTCGGCCCCGATTTCCCTTTGTTTTTCGACAGCGGCATAAGATCCGGCGAAGATGTCATGCGTGCCCTGCACCAAGGCGCAGATTTTGTGTTCTTGGGCCGTATCCTACAGTTCGCCATCGCAGCTGGAGGAGAGCCGGGACTGCACCGGCTTTGGAACTTACTCAGCGACGAGATGAGCATCGCGATGGCGCAGACTGGGCATGTGCTGCTCGCTACCAATCCTGCGCCTTCTTCGAGTTAGGAAATCAACCCGTGATGAAGGTCTACCAGGCCATCGTGCTCTCAGCGAGAGAAGCAAATGTTCTCGGCAATCTCATATTTTGCAAACGTAACGCTTTCGCTTGTCAGAACAGATTATGTGCGTTTCAGGCGTGCAGAACCATGGCCGCCTCAACCTCAATGCGCCTCTCATGAATGGCCGGTCTCTCAGCAATCCCACAGCACAAGCTCATTCGCGTGTGCAGCGTATTCCACGCTGCGAGCGCGCGCAGCACAAATTCACAATGGCCGGGTCGGGCTCAAAGCAGCCTCTCACGCTCAACCTTTAATTCAGCTCGTCACGCGGGCGCAGCATCAGCCAGATCAGCGACGCACCAGCCAGCGCCAAAAATGGCACCATGGCGAGGTTCACGGCGGACCAACCCTCAACCGCGCTGCCGCCTGAACAATTCATCAATCCGCCCGAGGCCAAGGACGCCACCGTCACACAGCCAAACACGATCATATCGTTCATACCCTGCACCCGACCGCGTTCTTCCGGGGCGTGGGCGCCAGACAGCATGGTGGTTGCGCCGATAAAGCCAAAGTTCCAACCGAGACCCAGCAGAATGAGGGCGACAAAGAAGTTCTCAAGCTCAACCCCTTGCAGGGCGACAACCCCGGCGAAGCCAAGAATGGTAAGGCCCAAAGCGATCACTTTGCGGGTGCCAAAACGGGCAATCAAATGACCGGTGAAAAAGCTTGGAATGAACATGGCCAACACGTGGGCGGTGACGATATTGCCTGCCATATCGGTTTCAAATCCACAGCCAACCACCGCAAGCGGGGTCGAGGTCATCACCAAGTTCATCAGCGCATAAGACACCATGCCACAGATGATCGCGACGGCAATCACCGGGTCACGCAACAGCTCTAGCCGGGTGCGGCCTTTGGGGGCATCGGCATGTGGTTTTTCCGGTTTTGGGATGTCCAATCCAAAAAACAGAAGTGAGCCGACAAGATTGATGCCGATCACTGCCACATAAGCCCCCATAAAGGGAACCACCATCATGTCATTGGTAATGTTGAAGAGTTGCGGGCCTATTACGGCGGCCGCCAGCCCCCCGGCCATCACATAAGAAATTGCCTTGGGTCGGAACTCTGGCGTTGCTGTGTCAGCGGCGGCAAAACGATAAAAGCCTTGTGCCGATTGATATAGCCCCATGATAAAAGAGCCCACCAGGAACAGTGTAAAATCGGCTTGGGATAGAGCATATGCACTGATTGCCGCCCCAAGTGATCCCCCCAGTGTCCCCAGCCAAAAGCCAATGCGACGGCCAAAGGTTTGCATCACCCAGCTGACCGGATTGGCCCAAAACATAGACCCCCCCACCATCAGCGAGATTGGCAAGGTCGCCCAGCAAATGTTTGACGCCAAAGATTGCCCCGCAAGCCCCGCCATCGTGAAAATCATCGGCATCTGCGCCCCAAGAATGGCTTGGGCCAGCACCAAAATGGTTACATTGCGCTTTGCAAGCCTGTTATCAGCGGGAAGGGCGTTCATATGCGTCATGTTGCATCCGTATCCGTCGTTTCACCTGTGCACCAATCAAATTTCGTGATGCAGGGGATTGGTCTTGCTTATGGCGCCTCTTTGTCGATGAGATGGGCGTAGCTGCCCGACACATTTCCTTGGATCAATCCCATCGGCACAAGGGTCTGCCCTTCGGCGTCTGTTGCCTCAAAAAGCGGTGTGCCTTCGGCGCGTAAAATGGTGGCGTAGTGGAATTCATGTGCGTTCCACGTGCCTTTGAAGGGGCCGTCTTGGGCGGTCACACTGCGATATCCAAGATGCAGTTTCCGCGTGGCAAAGCTGGTCTCCAGTGCCAACAGACCCAGCATCTCATGTGAAATTCCCTCTTTATCTACAATGGTTTGGCCAAGGGTCATAAACCCCCCACATTCACCATAGATCGGACAAGTGGCGGCATGCATGGCAGATTTAAAGGTCTTGGCCGCAGCTAATTGGGCTGCGTGAAGCTCCGGGTAGCCTCCGGGTAAAAAAATGAAATCAGCATCAGGATGTGGGGCCTCATCCGCAAGCGGTGAAAAGGGCAAAACCTCCGCCCCAGCGGCCCGCCAATCGGCCAGGATATGCGGGTAAGCAAAGGCAAAGGCGCGATCATGTGCCACAGCGATCCGCGACCCGGGCGGGGTCAGTTGCGGTGCTTTTCCTGCAACGGGCAACGGGGTCGCGAGCGAGGTCAGGGCCTCAAGATCAACGGCCTCTGTGACGGCGTCCCCAACCCGGTCCAGATAGGCCTGCAAGTCGGGGTGTTCGCCCGCTTGCACCAATCCCAAATGACGGGACGGGTGGGCCATTTGATCCTGACGATATACCGCGCCCAACACAGGCAGATTGATACGGGCCATGGCGCCGCGCAGCA
>DDMF01000081.1 GCA_002340515.1 Rhodobacteraceae bacterium UBA2553
CCCCCGGCCCAGCCATTCAGGCTCGCGCTTGGGCAGGCCCGCGCGCATCGGGAAATCAGTGACAGGAAGCGTCAGGGTATCTTTGTATTCAGGGGTGTTTTCGGTGGTCTTTTCGGGGGTATCGGCACACATGTGTCCGGTCCTTTTCGGAAGGTCTTCGGATTTTGGGGCAAAAGGTCGGCGCCGGTGATCCATGCGCCTTTTCCCGGCGGCTCAAGCGTGGAGCGCCGGGTCGATAATTCGAATAATGATGGCGGCAAAATGCATCATAAGGGCGTTATAGCAGGTGCGCGCGCGAGGTAAAGTGGTGAGAAGCACGCGAAACAGTGGCCGGATGCGCCCATTTGTCTCTTGGCAAGGGGATTTTCCCTGACTATTTAGCTCAGGAAAGAGGTGCCCTATGTCAACTCCAGACCCGCAACCCAACCCAATGCAACGCTTTGCCATCACACCTGATCAAATCGCGCGCGTGCTCGACGTGTTTTACACCCGCGTGCGCCATCACCCGGAACTGGGCCCTGTCTTCAACGGACACATTGGCGAAAGCAACGCGGAATGGGCCGAGCATATCGAGAAAATCAACCGTTTTTGGCGCAATGCGATCCTACGCGAGCGGGTCTATGACGGCAATCCCATGCGCGTGCATATGGCCGCAACAGACATTAAATCAGACCACTTCGCCCCGTGGCTTGACCTATTCGAAGAGGTGTTGATGGCCGAACTTCCAAATGAAACCGCCCGCCCGTGGCTCGCTCTTGCCCAACGCATTGGGCGCGGGTTTCAGATGCAAATGGACGACATGCGCCGCCCCACCTCTGAGGTGCCTAAGCTTTTCTAATATTTGCCTCCGGCGGGGATATTTTCAGAAAGAGGAAAAGCGCGCTTGGCCTTCCTCTTTCTGAAAATACCCCGGGGTGAGCGAGCTTGCTGGGGGGGAGCGGAATAAACCTTACTGGTGAGTACATGCTAAATTAGATTGGGCATTTTGGCGTTGTGCTGGAATGCCTTTATTTATTGGGCTTTCCAAATGTGCGCCAATTTTGGCCTGACGGCAAAGAGTGGCACAAAGTAAATTTTATTATTGCCGTTTGTTTCCGCTTATTGCCAAAGGCGGAAATGATGTGTGGCAGCTTGCTAGGTTTTGCCTTGTGCACGGCGCATTCTGCGAATTGATCGGTTCATAATCTTTTGGCGTTCAGAGATAGTTTCGTCAAGACTACGCTTTTTTCGGTCAATGCGTTCATCCAAAACCTCAAGTCTTTGTAATTCTTCACTATTTGAAAAATTGCGCCAATTTGAGTGTAGTTCTGAGGGCTGCACAGATTGGTTTGTCATGCTTGAAATCTCTTTGTTTTATAGAAAAACCATACAGCGGCACCCACTGCACAACAAAGGAATAGCGGCTTTTACCACTCGTGCATAGAGGATACGACGCGGCCAATGACTTTGAAATCCATGTCACCATCAATGGGCATAGCGGGATAATCTGCGTTTTTACTGATCAGTAACGCGCGATCATCTGGTAATCGCTGTATGCGCTTTACAAAAACATCACCCGAAAAGCGCACAGCGTAGATATGCGTGTCCTTTAGGGCTGTTTGCGAAAGATCAACAATGATGCGGTCATCCTCGTAAATATCAGGCACCATACTATCACCCACAACGGTAACGACCCTCAAGTTCTCAGGCTTTAATCCCCGCCTTTCAAGCCAAGAGGCTTTAACCGCGTATCGCCCTACTTCATCTTCACTGTATGCAGGTTGTCCCGTGCCTGCGGATGCGCGCACGTCCAGTTTGGGGATTGTGATTAGTGCGGGCATTGGCTGTTTCGCCCCGCTGGAATTAACCACCTTTGCCGAATTTGCCGCACCAGAGAACAATTCGTCCAAGCTAATAGGGTATTCTCCTAAAAGCTTGAGTAGGAATATGTCATTAATTCGCTGCTTTCCTGCTTCGATATCTTGAATTTTGGTGGGTTTTTCACCAATTCGGGCACCAAATTCGGCACGAGTTAGCCCCAAATCCTCACGAATTAACCTTATTTGTGCACCAATATCAGGCATTTAGGAGCTTTCTAGCAGTTATTAGGATAATATCCCTTGATGTATGTAGGATATTATCCTAATTTGAATTTGCAACACACAACGCAACAAGCATTGCGAGGAAACTATGCCAGTAAAAGATAAAATGTTCCAGCCCGGAACAATTTTGCATGAGGTGATTGACGGGGCGTTCCGTTCGGCGGGGTCCAGCTTTGTCAAATGGTGCCGCGAAAACGATGTGCACCCAAGCACAGCGCGGAACGCAACACATGGGCAATCCGCCGGTGACAGCGGCGACAAGCTGCGCAACCGCATCATTAATGCGGCGGGCCGCGATGTGGTGATGATCACCTATCGCAAGCGCATGGTGATGGAAGCCGCAAAGCTGGAAGGGGCAGCGGCATGAATATGGCAGGTCTCTACAAAAAAAGCCAAGTCGAGCAGGCACAACAGCGGGGCCTTATGCGCCGCAGAGCTGAACGAGAATTGACTAAGAGCCTGTCAATTAAAGGGCAATTGATGATTGGAACCTTTTTGGCCGGGCCAACCGGCGCATGGGTGCGGCAATGATCCCCGACCATAAACAATTCGAATATGCACAACGCCATGTGGCTGAACAAGCCCTTGAGGGTCTGTCAGACAAGGCCAAGGTACGCCATTGTTTTCAGGTGATCACGGGCATTCAAGACCCTGACGCGGTTGTGGCGCTGGGTTCGGTATCGACACATGCGGCAACCGTCGCTGAAAAGCTGAGCCTGCAAGAAAAGGCGGGTACAGCATGAGCGAGCGCCAGATTGAAAATGCCGAACTGGCAGTGGAAGCGGAAAGCGCCACAGCGGTTAAGCGATTGCAGGCCAGCCTTGCCCCTAGCGGGCGCACAGAATGCGAAGATTGCGGCGAAGAGATTGGCGCAGACCGCCTTGCCGTTGCCCCCTTTGCGCGGCGCTGTGTGCCTTGTCAGCAGTCTAAAGAGCGGAGGCGGTAATGACAGTTCCAGCATGTATCGAAAACGCGGCCTTTGAAGCGCATATGGCAGCAGTCGAAAGCCTGAAAGCGAGCGCAAAAGGCGAAGCCGTTGATCTGGAAAAGCTCACAATGTCATTGGCACATGCTTATGGCGATGCCTTTGCCTTATTGGCCGCATCCGGTGCGGACAACAACACGCTGGCGGTGATGGGGCGCGTCTATTCGGATGCTGTGAGAGACATGGCAACGAGTATTCAAACACAAGATTGCATGGGGCGCGCGTAAGCGCCCCAGCCTCAAGATCACGACCGAGGCAGGAGAAATTCAGATGGCATTCTTTGAAATCACAAGAACACCGTGGGGCTATTACATCGAGAAGGATGGCAAGGCCGTGCGCGGCCCATATGACAGCAAAGGCTATGTTAATGGCTTGTTGGCGGATTTCATTGCCGCTGACAGGATTGATGCAAAGAAGACCGCAAAAGCGAAATTCCGCCCCTGCATCACATGCAGCGAGGAATTTAAATCCGAGGGGCCACACAATCGCATGTGTGACACATGCCGCCGCACGTCCGCCGATGTGTTTCAGGGTGCGGTGTAACCATGGGTCAGGCGCAGCACAAATTTGCGGTTGTTGAAGGCGGTTGTTTTGAGCCGGTAGTCGGTGTGTCAAAACAACCGTCAAAACAACCCCAAAACAACCCCGACAAATGGCTGACCACCGCCGAGCTGATAGCATTGGCTGGCGTCTCTCAGGCGGCGGTGCACAAAGCTGTAGCAAACCGCTTTTGGCGCGGGTCTGAATTGCTGGTGCGCGAAGAGCGCACAGGGCGCGGACGGGGCGGCAAAACGCTGTTGGTGCATGTTGATAGCCTGCCCGCTGATTTGCGCACTGATTGGTATCTGTCAAAAGGCATCAAGCTGCACGAAAAGTCTGATCCTGAAACCAGCCAGACCTTGCTTGTACCTGAACAGGCATTTCAGAACGACGCACAATTTGATGCTGATTTTGAACTGGCCCGGTTTCGCCATGAACTGATCCGCCCCGCGCTGGTGATGGAAAAAGGATCGCCCGAGCGTTCCGCCAGTGTTGATGATATTGCAGCGATTAAACACCTCTTTCCCAACGGGCGGCGCAAATCGGTCACGCGTCAGACGCTTTATAACTGGATTAAGGCGGCGGAAAGCGAGGGCCTTCAAGGGTTATTGCGCAAACGGCGGGCTGACAAAGGCACCCACTATCAGAAAATCAACCGCACATGGGATGCGTTCTTTGCCCCGCATATTGATGAGGCCGAAATGGCCCGCGTCAGTGATGAGCTGATCAAATATGTGCGCTCTATGTGGGCCACAGGTGAGCCGGGTTGGCGTCAGATCACGCAGAAATCCACCACACGCCTGATTGAAATGTCGCGTGATTTGCGGGTGCTGGCCTTTGACGGTCTGGACGTGGGCCGCTGTGGCGACACGTTCAAGCACGGCACCCAATTTGGCCTGTGCAATGTGGGGCGGCGGCTGGTTGAACGCGAGCGGGATTACAAGCTGATTGCGATCAAAGAAAAAGACAACGCCGTTTTCCAAGACAAATACATGCCAGCCATTCGCCGGGACTATTCCAGCCTGTTGCCGCGTCAGATCGTCGTGGGCGATGTGCACCCCGTGGATATTATGATGCGCCGCCCTGATGGCACCGTCGTCTATCCAAAGGCAATTGCTTGGTATGATGTGGCAACCAATGAAATGCACATGACCTTTGCCCTGTTAGAGCAAGGCGAAGGCATCCGGCGCGAACATGTCGCCATGAGTTTTCAAGCAATGGTCGAAGAATGGGGCCTGCCTGAAATGCTCTATCTCGACAACGGGTCAGAGTATTCTTGGGATGCCATGATCGACGGGTTCACCCAGCTTTCCAAGCTGACCAATTCCGGCATGAAAGTGTTTGATTTGGAAGGCGACGTAAATGTTTCAAAGCGGGTGCAGGAAGGTCGCGAAGCGATTGTGCGCTCACGTCCCTATAACGCCAAAGGCAAACCCGGCATTGAGGGCGTGTTTGGCAACCTAGAACAGTATTTCTTTGCGACTGTCCCCGGCTGGACCGCTGGCGACCGGATGAACAAAAAGACCCACGCCAAAGGCAAAGACCCGGTGGCATTTAAGGGTGACGCAAACGAGTTCCTAGACACTATCGCCGGGGCGCTTGAAGCCTATCACAAACGCCCACAACACGGGCGGC
The DNA here is from genome assembly GCA_002340515.1 of Rhodobacteraceae bacterium UBA2553. Lineage (GTDB taxonomy): Bacteria > Pseudomonadota > Alphaproteobacteria > Rhodobacterales > Rhodobacteraceae > Aliiroseovarius. The sequence goes on from DDMF01000081.1 coordinate 5,242, forward strand.
TTGCGGGGCAAAGTCCCAACGAAATATTGCGCGGGTTTATTGATCAGGGTTGGGGCAAAACCGTCCTTAGCGATCCTAAAGTTCTGGCGCTGGCGTTCTCAGAAGAGATTGAGCGCATGCCAGACCGGGGCCGCATCACCTATACCCCACGGCGCGGCAATACGATCACATACTATGCAGATGAATTGCTTGGCATGGATCGCAAAATCACCGTGCGGGTGCCCGCCTTTAATCCTGAATTTGTGTTCTGCTTTGATGGCGACAAGCTGATTTGCCAAGCCTTGCCAGAGCGCACATTTGCGGTGCTGGACCCACAAGGCGCGATTGAAAGCAACCGTCGGGGCAAAGTGTTCCGTCGCCAGATTGCAGAGAGCAAACGCCATGTGGCCCTGTTGTCACTGGTGGATGAAACAGCCCGTCACAACAAACACACACCAGACGCGCCAGACGCCCCGATTGCGGCAACAATTGACGCGGGCATTTTAGACCGCATGGCGCGGTTGGCCGGGGATGATCGCAAAGCGTTTGAAGATGAGAACGCCAAACGCCCCACGCCTTCACAGTGGAAAACCGGCCCGAATGAAGCGCTGGAAAACTTCGAATTTGCAGAGGAATAGAGCAATGCAGGATTACATGGTTACGCCCGCCGCTGAACAGGCAAAAGAAATGTGCAAGGCCGTGATCACTGGCCGCAAATATGGGCGTATGGGTCAAATTATCGGTGATCCCGGCACCGGAAAATCATCTTTGGCCGCGTGGCTGGCTGGTGAATTTGGCGCTATCCATATCGAGTGCTGGGCAAAGATGGCAAAGAAAGCCTTGCTGCAAGAAATTGCCCGCGAATATGAAGCGGTGCACGATGTTGCTATGCCTCAGACTGGCAGTGCAGATACATTTTTTCACCGGCTGCGCGCCGCTGGTCTGGACGGAAAATTGATCCTTGTTGACGAGGCAAACCAGCTTTCATGGGCGACCATTGAAGTGTTGCGCGGCCTGTCAGATCGTGGGGCAGGCGTGGTTTTGGTTGGCACCAGTGTTCTAAGTCGCACCCTGAAACTGGCGCAATCACAGATTTACACCCAGCAAATCCGCCAAAGGATCGGCGCTAAAAGTGTCGAGATGAAACCTGTGGCAAATGTTGCGGAGCTTGCGGCCTATGTACTGGCCCCGCGTTTCGGTCAGGTCACAAAAACCACCGCAAAGATGTTTTATCAAGAAACCGGCGGTTACTGGCGCAGTTCCGTTGAATTGGCGGATGCCTGCACCCGGCTGATGCAGAATGAAAACCTTGAAAAACTTGATCAAGATGTTGTGGCGACCGCCGCCGCATGGATGGCCCGCGCCGCTTAATCCCCGAATTTCCAACACCCTAGCCACTACAGGAGAACCTAATATGGCATCCCGAAAACACAAAACAATCGGAGTGAATATCCCCGTGCCGCAAGACGATAGCGAGGCCCGCACGGCTATTCGCGAAGTCGGGGATTTGAGCCGCGATGCACTGTGCATTGAAGCCAAAATGAACACCGAGATTTCAGCACTGCAAGAGAAATACGGCAAGCAGGTCGCCCCGATCCGCGAGCAAATCGCAGCCAAGCAAGAGGGCTTGAAAATGTACTGTGAGGTGAACCGTGACCGGCTGACGGGTGGCGGTAAGGTCAAATACCACAAGTTTGCGACCGGCGAGATTTCATGGCGCTTGCGCCCTGCTAAGGTCACGATCAAGGGCGTTGATAGCGTTATTGCCGCACTCAAATCAGCGCGGCTAGCTAAGAAATTCGTGACCACCAAAGAAAGCATCAACAAAGAGGCAATGCTGAAAGACCGCGAAACAGCGGTGGCAATTGCTGGTGTGACCATTGGTTCGGATGGTGAGGACTTCATTGTCGAACCTTTTGAAACCGAGCTGAAAGAAGCCTCTTAACCCCATTACCCAACCGCCAATACAGGCATCTAACAAAGGAAAACACCCATGAAAAAAGCACAACTGATCACCGCCGTAGCAGAAGCCGCCAACGTCACCAAAGCAGAGGCGGAGCGAACACTGGACGCCTTTACGGCTGTTGCGCGCACGGCGCTGAAAGAGGGCAAGCGTGTTGCGCTGACCGACTTTGGCACCTTCACCACCAAAGATCGCGCAGCCCGTAAGGGTCGCAACCCCAGCACCGGCGCGGAAATTGATATTCCCGCGAAAACCGTTGCCAATTTCAAACCTGCACCGGCTCTGGTTGACCACGTAGCTTAACGAAATCGGGCGGGCTGGGAGTGTCGTTTGCCGCGATTGCCCGCCCCAGCCCTCGCGCTGAACTGCCTCTGGCGCGGGGGCAATTTGAAAAGGAAATGAGATATGGTTGAGATTGAAATCAGAGGTGATGGCGAAGTCAGAATTGCTGATCAAGCGGTGGGGCATGTCACTTGGACCATGCCATTTGCGAACACTGACATGGTGGGTATTTACGAGCAAGAAACCGCAAGAAGCCGCGATATTATTGAAGGCTTGCACGAGCGCATAGAGGCGCTGGAAACCGAGGCGCATAGCGCTGAACAGTTGGCAATCAAAATTTCCAAAATCCAAAAGGAAGCCGGGCGCGACAAGGGCGAAACCTATGCCTTGTGCTGCCAGATTGTTTCTATCCTTGAGCGGATGGACTTTGAGACATGGGCCTAACTTACGTCACCCCTGAACAAGTTGCCCGCGCCAAGGGGTGCACAACCAAACATGTGCGCCGCATGATTGGGCGGTCGCGTGGAGCTGAGGATAATTTCACCTCTGATTGGGGCGGGCAACGCATGCGGGTGATCAAAGAAAACGGCAAGTGGCTGATTGAACTTGCATCCCTTGCTCAGCGTGAACGCGAAGCGATTGTGATGCTGGATCAGGAAGAATTGCCGCTCTAGCGACCAGTTTGCACATTTTATTTTTGACTGAGCCACGCAAGCAAAAACACTTTCAATTCAATAATGCAGGCAGATTGCCTTGCGATACATGAGGCCCAAAATGACCCAGACAAAAGCATCCCCCAAGCGTCGCAACAGCGATCTTGCCATGATCCACATGGCCGCAAAGCGGCTTTTTGGCGATGTTTCAAAAGGCAGTGATGGGCGTGAAGATTATGAGGATTGGCTGGAAGAACAGACCCGAAGCGATGGCAAAGAGGGCAAGCGATCAGCCGGAAAATTGACCACGCCAGAGCGCATAGCCCTGATCAAAACGCTACGTCGCAAGGGGCTAATCCCTGAGCGCGGGCGTGGTGGTGCGGGTGAAGACAGGCCAACCAGCGCACAATGGGGCAAGATTGGCGGGCTGGCCCGGTCAATGGGTTGGGACAAAGGGCTGGAAGATGCGCGCTTGCAAGCCTTTGTGAAGCGCACAACCAAAACCAGCTCAACCCGTTTTCTGAACCGCACACAAGCCAGCAAATTGATCACCGGGCTGGAAGAATGGGTGCGCCAGCGAAGCGAAGGGGCTGACGATGCAATGTCCTAAATGCGGCGGGCGCGGCATGTGCTATGCGACCAAGCCCGAAGGCACGGTTAAGCAGCGTTATCGCAAATGCCGAATTTGCGACCACCGTTTCACCACATGGGAAGAAATCGACGAACGCGCAGTGCGTGAATATGAGGCCAAACCAAAGGCCCTGACGCATGATTTGTTCGGTCAAGTTGAAGGCAAAGGAAAAGACGGATGAAAATTGAGTTTGAAGACAGAGGCCAAGATTTGTTGTGGCTGGAACTGGACCCTGCGAACGGTCTGATTATGAATTGCGGTCCGTATCACAGCGACATTTATGCGGACGGCGATCATTGGGTTGAGCTTGAAAGTATCGGCCTTGGAAAACAGCCGTTTTGCTATGTTGGCGAAGAGGATCGGGCCAAGAAAGTAGGCACTTTTTTTGCCTACAAAGCTGTGGCGCTTGCTTACATCGAGGCGGCGTGATGGGAACAGATTTGCGCAACGGATGGAATTTCACACCAGCATGGGTGAAGCGCCACGGATTTTGCCTGATGGAAGTGCGCATGCTGGATGCCCAGCGGTATAGCTGGCGTGTACTAGATGGTTCACATGACAGGCAAACTGGCGACTTGGTGGGTGGTGGTTTTGAGGCGTCTAAGAGCGAAGCTATGGCGAAATGTGAAGCCGGTGCTAAAGCGCATGGGGGCCAGCCATGACCATAGCTGAACAAGCCCTTGCGCGGGCCGTACAGCGCCGCATGGTACGGTCTGTGGTGATCAAGGACGCAGAAGGCTATAAGGCCCTTTACGGCCAGCTACAGACCGCCATGACCAACGCTTGGGATAATGCCATGCGCGAAGGGATTGCGGCGGCGCTGGACCGGCTGCGCGACCTTGGCCCCGGCAAGTTCACCGCTGATGATGGTGCGATGATCCTGCGCGTGTTGGAAGGGTCTGTGGGGGTGGATGCTATCGCAGCCGCCATGCGTGAACCTATGGTCAATCTAACAGATGCTTTTTACCGGTTGGGCGCGGATGAGGTGGGCAAAGCCACCGGCGTTTCCATTGCCTTTATGCGCCCTGATCTGGATGCGCTGGACGTTCTAAAATCGGGCAACCTTTATTGGGTTGGCAATAGCTGGAATGTGCGCACCCAGAACCTAATGGCAAAGACGCTAGAGGATTATTTCACTGAGGGCATGACGCGTGAAGGATTGGCCGCGCGCATGGCCGAGGATTTTGGAACACTCGCGGAACGCGGGCGGCGGTATTGGGAAATTCTGGCTGACCATACCGCCACAAAAACCCGCGAGCTGGGGCGCGTAACTGGATATGAGCGGGCCGAAATTGCCCATGTTCAAGTGCGCGCCCATTTGGATGAAAAGACCACGTCGATTTGTCGCCAGATGCACGGACGCATTATTCCTGTGACCAAGCTGCGCGCGCAAGCCAATGCCTATCTGGATGCGGTCAGTGTGCGCAATGAACCCGCCGCCAAGGAAGCGTGGGTGATGCACGGGGCAAATGCTGACCTGTCCGGTACGCCGACGTCAGGGCTTGCTAAGGGTGTTGCGGGGCCACCATACCATTTCCAGTGCCGGACAATCACAGTGGCCTATTTTGACGCCCCAGAGGGCATGCCAGCGATCCGGCAAAAGATTACTGATCGCGAACGCCTGACAAAAGACGAACGCAAGGCGGTGTTGGCGCATGCGGGTGGTGCCGCATTCTTGGGTGATAAGCGCGCACGGGCAAAGTTTCAGCGCCACCGCGCCAACATTCCTACCCAAAAATTGCGCGACTATGAAGGCGACGCGCGGGCGTTGATTGATGATCCCAAGGCGCAATTGTTGCTGTCCAATCGGGTGCCCTTACGCAACCGGGAAAAGCGCCCCGGTGAAGTGGTCTTGCATGCGGTGTTTGCAAAGCCCATGAAAAACCGTGCTGATGGGGCTGACGGGCAGTTAGTGACGGTGTTGGACCTTGAAGAAAACGTGATTATTTCCCATCACTGGCGGAACAATCAAACAAGCAACGCAGATGTGTCACCGGCTATGGTGATCAAGGGCAAAGGGGTATGGCAATGGCTTATCGGTTAGGTGGCGATAGCAAGCTGATTGAGCGCAATCTGTCGGTCATTGAAACCGTCCTGAATTGCTATGACACGCTTGATGATGATGATTTTGAATGGGACCGTGATTTTCACCTGCACCACAGATCAGCATTGGAATTTGTGCGCGATCAACTGAATGACGCACAACGAGCTGAGCTGGACAAGGTTGATGCACATTGGCAAGAGAACGCCGAGGCGTTCAACCGGGCGTTTGCGGTGGAGCATCACCAGCACAAACCAAAGGTTGCATTGGTGGGCTTTGTCGTCGACGAAGGTGGAGAAACACCGCCAATCCCGCAGGGGCATTGGTGGTGGAAACCGATTGAAAAGCAAGAAAACAACAATGATTGAATTCAGTGAATTGGAGAAAAAATTATGAGTAAATGGCTTATGGGATTGGCGCTTGTTGTTGCGGCGTCACCAGCATCGGCTTGGTTCTGGGGTAACGATAATCCAGTGCGCAAAGCGATCAATGAGGGTTCATTTGAGCTGACGCTGGCGGATTACAAGGCGGGTGAAGTTGAGGACCGCGAAGAGCTGATATTGGCGCTCATGGCGGATCAAAGCTTATCCCAGACAGACTTGTCTTTTTATGTGAATTGCATGGGTGACTATGCTGGAAGCAAAAGCGAAGAATTGATGTTCGCCGCTGTGTTTAAATGGTGCAGTGGTGACGCCAAGAATGACCGTGCTGCATTTGAAGCGCATTTCAACGAGCTTGACGCCAAAGATCTGTCTTTTGATGCGTCAACGATGTGTCAGCAGCTTATCAAACGCCAGCTCACCAGTCCGGCAACCGCTGATTTTGGGGGGTGGCGTCGCGCTGGTCAGGGGCAATGGCGTTACCTGTCCGCTGGACACGTTGACGCACAAAACGCATTTGGTGCCGTGGTGCGCGCCAGCTTCACATGTGACCTACAGTATGGCGGGCTTGATGAGTTTGGCGAATATCTGAAAATGAGTAACTGGACCATCCATGATGTGGCAATTTCGCAGTAAGAGCAAAGGAGCCTGTCGCCTTACAAAGCCCCGCAAAACGCGGGGCTTTTTCATTTATCCGCCTTATCATCCAGCTTTTCCTCAATGCGGCGCAAGCTTTCTTTGAAGTCCTTAAATGTGTCTTTCAAGCCGGTTTTGATGTCGCTGATCGCCTGATCCATAGCCTCTTTTTCGCGCACCAGTAAGGCTTCCAAAATGGAAACGCGCCCACGCAGGTGAAAAAATGCCCCAGCCGTGCCCACAAGGATAAGGCCCCATGCGATCAGGTCTTTTAACTCAACAACCATTGAAAACCTCTTTGAATTTTTGTTCCAGCTTGCGGCGAAATGTGCGCAGTTTGACCGCTGCAAACATGATCTTGCGCCACGGGTCCGGCATGCCCAACACGCCCAACGCCTCATAAAACACGCGGTCGCAGTAATCCCTTGAATAGCGCCCGCACCCCAGCATGAAATCATGCAAGGCGGTGGCCTGCATGTAGTTGGGGTGCGCCATGGGAACTAGCAGGCGAAACGGCCACGTCACAGATGCCCCGTCAAATTCGAAGTCGGCTGGCACCCAAATGACCTCAGAGGTGTTTTCAAGACTTCCCACAGCATAGAAAAACCCGCCAATCACTTCCCATTTGGGTGTATGAAAGCTGGGGGGCAAGAAGCGACGCCAGCCTTTGGGGAGGGTCTGGACCGCTTGGGCAATGAGCGGGGCGGTGAAGCTCGACATTTGCGGCGTCCTTTACGGGATTAAGTGTTTGTGATCTGGGCAAGCGTCGGAAAAATCCGCATAAGCCTGCCCAATTTCGTCTTGCGTGGCCTTGGTGTCGGTGCGCGACCGTGTTGGAAGGCTTTCCCCCCATGTGGTGCACAATTGCGCCTCAGTCGCGGTAGCCACGATCTGCGTAGTTTTGCACCCGGTCAGGGTTAGCGCGGCCAGCGTTAACGCGGTCAGAGATTGCTTTCGCATTTTTTTGATCCTTCTTTTCAAGATCTTGCACTGCATCGCTCCTGGCATCGCGGCGCGTCAGGGTGATGAGGTAGGCGACGCCCGCAATCAGCGCCGCCCAGATCCCCGCCCACAGTTGAGAGTTGCGGGAAATCATGCCAGCGCCCCCCGAATACCGATGCCCGCAAGCCCGGCGTTGATCAGCAAGGCCGGGGGCGTATCGCCGGTCATGTTGCGCAAGGTCTGCGCAACCTCAGAAAGGTTGTGCAGGGGTTCGCTTGCCAATACCAAACCGGCAATGAGGGGGGCAATTGACGCCCACCATGACAGGCTGTCGGGTTTGATATACTTCCAAGCCCGACCCGGTGCGGCATCACTAAAAAGCGGTTGTGGTTCTCGTGTCATCACGCCGCTTTCAGGTCGATGATCAGGAATTGTAACAGCTCAAGCATGCGGTTTGACCAGCCGCGCATGTAGGTTGCTGCGTTGTTGGTGAACGCGTAACGCTTCAAGCGCCAGCCCATGAACTCCTTGGCGAGCGTCAGCTCATCCGCTTTGCCAACAGCGGCCAGAGTTTTAGGCCCGACCACACCGTCAACGTGCACTTTCGCAGCCCGTTGCAAGAGGCGGCGCGAAATCCCAACACCCTGATTGATCGCGCAATCAAAGGCGACAACGGCAACCTGTGGGGGCAGTTTGTCGCAATGTGCGGCGTCCCAATAGTCGCGTTTATAAATCTTGATTGCGCCTGCGCGGGTCAGCTTTTTGATATTCACTTTGGGGTAGCTGCGTTGGGAAATCCCAAAGTTGGTTTCACCGCCGGGGTCGCGCGGATCATTCACATATCCACCCTCAATCCGATCAGCCAACACAAACCCTACGGCCTGATCAAACAAGCTTTCGGTCTTGGGTTTTGGTGTTGCGGTGGTGGTTTTCTTTTGTGCCATGTCGTTTCCTTTCGTGGCGGTTCAAATTGAATGTTTTGGTTAGCGTCTGCGCACGTCCAGCCCACGCTTTCGCAAGGCGGCTGTCAGCTCATCCGCTACCTGTTCGCCCACTTCTGGCGCGAGGAATTCCAGCCCTTCGCGTTCCAGATCAGCCACCGCACGGGCCAGCCATGGGTTGCCTTTGCGGGCGGGTTGTTTGACGGATTTGACCGGATGTGCGCCGCCCTTCCACGCAAGGGCTTTCTTACGTTTGGGCTTAATGGTGGTGGCGGGGCGACCGTCATGCACGGCTCGCGCATATGGCGTGTTGGCGGACAGGACCGCATCATTTTTGCCGTGGGGTTCGGTCACATGCGACTTGCGTAAATCGCCTTTTGCAAAGGGCACATTGCCCTGACGGGTGGCGAAATCGCGCAAGCGTTCTGCGATTTTCAGGGCCAGAGGTTGCAGCTTGATCGTCACGACAACACCTCGACGCCAAAGCCACCACCGCCGCCGGGAAGTGCGCGCCCATCGGACGCCAGCGCCACCGCCCAGAACAAATCGCCGTGGCCTTCGTCATTGCGTTCAGCGTCATATTTGATGGATTGCCCGCTGGTGATTTTCTGAATTGAGTGCATTTGCGCCAAAACGTCAGGATCATTCGGCAACAGCAGGCGTTTCTCTTCGCACAGCTTGAGCATGTTTAGCGCCAGCTTGGATTTGCGCTGAGCGGAGAACCAAACACCTTCAAATCGTTCTGGTGATGCGGTTTGCAATTCTTCTGCGAGCTGCATGCCGAGGCCGGTTTTATCAACCTTCCAGCTTTCAACATCAAAGCGCCCATCAACCCCGTGGATGGTGGCCTTTTGTGCGTCAAACGGCATGCCCTTGTGCATTTCGTGGTGGATCAGCGCATAACGGTCATGCCACTTTTTGCCGTTGGCCTCTTGCCCCACCAGCGCAATCGCAGTGCG
>DDMF01000084.1 GCA_002340515.1 Rhodobacteraceae bacterium UBA2553
TCCGCTAGAAACCGCTAACATTGATGCGGGGGATAGATGTTCTGAGAGTTCCTAAGAAGGCGCGTAGTTGGAAGTAATTGATATCAAATTGATATATTATGATATTCCAAGCCGCCCAAAAGGTATTTAGCATAACCCAAGAGCGAAATATGATTTCTCGCATGAAGAGAACCACTTGCCGTTAGGCAGGTCATGGGCCTTCCACGCATGGATGCGAAGATCGCTTAATATCCGACTTAGAGGATTCAGCGTAAATCAGGTATCTTTGTTCGCGGTAGGCTTCCTTTTCAATAGTTTACATTGTGCAATTGAGAAACCGCCACTCAGAACTCTCAAAGCGGCGGGTTATGAGCAAGGATTGATCTATTAGCCTAGATGTCTTGGCGTACGATATCAGTGACCAATACATCCATCACATCAACCGTCATAATTTTACCGGCGACCTCTTCTAGAGCCATACGCAGGCTTGAAAGACGAACAGAATCCGTAAAGACACCGTCAAACCCTCCAAGGTTTGCATGATCGAAAAGCTCTTGTAAAAACGCGTCCCTTAGTTTGGGCTCGCGTTGATAAAACTCTTCGCTACCACCCAAGGCGATCTCTAGACTCAGAGATACGACCACCAAAGATCGAACCTGTCCGTCCCCAACGACTGGGATGACAAATTGGTTGTTCATTTTCACAAAATCGCTGGTAGGAGCTCCCTCCTCCTCGGGTTCCACGACTGCGGGTTTAGTAGTCTGACCTGCTTGAGCTATTGCATTAGGGTCGCCGCAGGGGTTGATTTCGACCACTTGGGGCGCGGGGCGTAACATCAATCCGGCGCCCACGCCGCCTCCTAAGCCGATCAAAGCCAATAGAATTGGAAGAATTTTTCCCATTTGGTGCTCCTGATCAGAACGGAAGGATGATATCGGCGACCTGTTGGCCGATACGTGGTTGCTGAACGTCGGAAATTATACCTCGACCACCATATGAAATACGGGCGGAGGCAATCTTGTCATAGGCAATCTCGTTTTGGCGTGAGATATCCTCTGGACGCACAAACCCAGTGACAAGCAGCTCACGCAATTCAAAATTCACGCGAACCTCTTGTGATCCCTGGATTTGCAGAACACCGTTTGGGAGTGTCCCAAGTACGGTAGCGGCGACACGCAATTCCAGTTTTTCGTTGCGGCGCACTGATCCACTGCCCGTTGAAGAGCTTTTGGAGTTGAATTCCACTGCGGGGTCAGTGGTGGCGCCGGACGGAAGGGCTTCGTTGATCTTCTGCGGGATGCCCAGAAGGGATGGCACCGCCATGCGTTCAGAACCGTCACGTGATCGGGTCGAGCTGTTGGAGAATTCTGCACGGTCATTAATTTCGATAACCACGGTTAAAATATCGCCGGACTGTTGGGCGCGACGGTCCCCTAATAGCGATTGCCGCCCCCGGCTCCAAGTGGATGCGCGTGATGACGAACTTTGGTGTAGTGGCTTCACAGGTAAGGCCGCCGTAGTCATAGCATGGTGCTCTTGGTTGATTTCGACCGGCGACAAAGCTGGCGCCTTCCCAACATTTTCAAGCCGGGAGCAACCCGATATCGTGACGGCCAGAAGTAAGACAATAACAGACAGGCGCATTTATAGATCCTTTATGAGCCGGGAATTTTGGGGGGCGCTACCGAAACGGATCCATCTGCCTGGATGGTGCCATTAACTGTGCTGCGAGAGGAAAGGTTCATGATACGGATGCGATCACCAAGACCGCCGCGCGCCATCGCTCTGCCTTCGGTTGCGATATTTAAGCCCCCGATGGAGTATATTAAGACGACAATTTGATTGCGGTCCACCAAAGCGGGGGGGCCAACATCGTCGATTCTGATCGGCCGGCCGGCGTATAGGACAACTCTCGTTTCCTGACCAATCAGATCTTCAATGGCAACATATGCACCGGGCAACTCTCCCTCTGAGACCTTCAGATCGCTTTCTGTAAGCAAGCTGTGCGCGCGCATCGTTTTTGCGGCCAAAACGATGTCGGCCGATGCAAAAGTCGCGGACAGCAAGAGAAACAAAAAAGCCAACCGTACCATCATCGTACCTGCGTGGTTGCCGCCAACATCTGGTCGGATGCGGTGATGACTTTTGAGTTCATTTCATAGCCGCGCTGGGCCTCGATCAACTCTGTGATCTCTCGAACTGCGTCTACGCTACTGTTTTCGAGATAGTTTTGGCGAAGGGCTCCGAGGCCATTCTCACCAGGAGCAGAGGTTAACGGCGCACCGGAGGCAGCGGTTTCGGTGTAGAGATTTGAACCAATCGCTTCGAGCCCCTTTTCGTTGGTAAAGCCAGTCAGAGTGAACGCCCCCATAAGCTCAGGCTCTACGACATCTTTGAAATACGCATAAACCTCACCTTCGGCGTTGATCGAAATCGATCGCGCGTCAGATGGAATGGTGATGTCGGGTACGATTGGGTAACCGTCTGAGTTTACGATTTGCCCGTCGGGGGACAGTTTCAAAGCACCATCGCGGGTATAAGCGGAGATCCCACTGGGAAGCGTGACTTCTAGGTAGCCTTTGCCCTCAATTGCGACATCCAATTCGCCGTTTGTTTGTGCAAGGCTGCCTTGTTGAACCATCATCGTGACGGATGAGGGGCGCACCCCCAGGCCCAACTGGACCCCCGTTGGAATGATCGTTCCGTCCGCTGCATTGATCGTGCCAGGGCGTGTTGCTTGTTGGTAGTGCAGATCGGCAAATTCGGCGCGGCGGGCATTGTAGCCTGTCGTGTTCATATTTGCGAGGTTGTTTGAAATGGTTTCTACCCGCATTTGTTGGGCGAGCATGCCGGTGGCGGCGATTTGTAAAGAACGCATGGCGGCCTCCTTATTTTACGACGGTTTGAAGGACAGAACGAATACGCTCATCCTCTTTTTCCATGAACATCTGGCCCAGCTCATAACTGCGCTGAACTTCGATCATGCGGGTGATTTCTTGAACCGGATTGACGTTTGACCCTTCGACAAATCCTTGCAAAATTGAGGTGCCTTCCAAGACAGGTTCAGTACCTCCGGGTGCCGCAAAACGAACCCCGTCACGGTGTTTCAAGTCATTCGGATCGCTTGGTAGGTAAAGGCCTATTTGGGTTAATGGGCGTCCGTCGGCGGACATTGTTCCATCTGAAGCGACCGAGATGGATCCCGCATCCGGGGGAACAAAAACGGGCGCACCACCAGCGTCCAAAAGGCGCAACCCATCGGGAGTCATTAATTCCCCTTCGGCTGAGGGGGTGAACGCACCTGCACGGGTGAGCAGGGGGCCGTCGACACCCTCAACCATGAAAAAACCATCACCTTCAATGGCCAGATCAAAGCTGCCATTGGTTTGGGTCAATGCTCCCTGTTGCAGGTCGATCAATCGTGCATTGGCCGTGGCCATGGAAAGCGAAGCATCGCCCTTGTCAAGCCTTTGAACATACTCGGAAAAGATCACACCTTCGCGGCGATACCCCGTGGAGGAACTGTTTGCGATATTGTTCGCAACAGTTTGCATTTCACGCATCAAGCCTGATTGGCGGGTGAGAGCGGTATAGCCGATATTGTCCATGTCAGCTCCCCGCAATCAAAGGGATGATCTGGTTTTGGAAAAACCCGGTCAGTGTTTCGGTCATATAGCTCATGGACACCCAAAACACGGTCAGGATAGCGGCCAGCTTTGGGACAAACGTCAGCGTCATTTCCTGAATGGACGTTAAGGCTTGGAACAAGCCGACGACCACACCTGCGACCAACGCCACGGTTAGGATCGGCATGGAAATCAAAACAGCATTCCAAAGCCCGGCCCGCAAAGTGTCAAAAAAAATCACGTCATTCATCATACCGGCATCCTCAGGATTTCCTGATAGGCCTCGACGACTTTGTCACGAATGGTCACAGCCGTTTCAACAGCCAGCTCAGTTTGTGCCAAGGCCTGAACCAAAGAATGTGGATCCGCATTCCCTGACATTGCCGCAAGCGCGGTTTGTTCGCCCTGTTGTATGGTGGCGGCGAAGTCATTTGCCGTTTTAGCAAAATCCACCGCCGGTCCGTCCGGACGCGCCTTTGGCTGTGTCGCGGGACGGGTGGCTGCATAGCCTTGGGCCGCAATAGAGGATTTAACATCCATTCTGGTGTCTCCTATCTGCGAAGAAGATCGAGCAGGCTTTTCGACATTTGTTTTGCCTGATCGAACATTTTGAGGTTCGCCTCATAGCTGCGTTGCGCTTCGCGCGAGTCAGCAATTTCGACCACCAGATCGACATTCGAGCCGTCGTAGTAGCCTTTCTCATTGGCCATCGGGTGCGACGGATCGTACACGCTGGGCAATTTGGTTTGGTCGAGGGTTAGCCGGCCGGTTTCAACCAGCCCAGTGGCGCGCCCTGCTTCGACCGTTTCAGTAAAGCTGACCATCTTGCGCCGATACCCCGGCGTGTCAGCGTTTGCGATGTTTTCCGAGACATGGCGTAGGCGAGATGCCTGGCTTTTCATGCCGGATGCGGCGGCGGCGATTGAGGCTTTCAAATCATTCATGGATCACCTCCTATCGACGCCCAATCGAGGCGCGCATGATGTTCATCGAACTGTTGTAGACGGCTAATGCGAGGTTATGATCGCTTTTGGCTTCGGCGGCGGCCATCATCTCACTCTCAAGAGAAACGGAATTTCCATTGGGAGAGGTGGCGCCTTGGCGAATGATGGTTTCGGGGGAAGACGCGCTGTGCGATCCCACAGGTGCGCCAATATGTTTGGCCCGTGTGGCAAGCATGCCACCACCATCAGTTTTTGTCTCATAAGTTTCGGCAAAAGAAGCAATATCGCGGGCTTGATAGCCCGGCGTATCCGCATTTGCGACATTCTGCGCAATGGTCGATTGACGAGCGGCGGCATGCTTTGCTAGCCCTTGGCTCATCCGAAAAATTTCAATTTTATCAAACATCGGGGCTTCTCCCTCGATTGGCTTCAACTAAGGCTTAACCTTGATTCCTTTAGAAATGGTTTCAGAGACAAAAATGAGGAGATCGCCATGAAGCCCGTCGGGTTTGAGCAGCTCACTGCAGAAGTCGACGCCGTAAGTGCAATGGCTGACATAGGGCGGATCGTTGAAATCGGGCGCGGAACCATTGAGGTGGCCGGCCTGTCCCATGTGGCGGCACAAGGTGACCTTGTCGAAATCGGCGCGGCAGGACAAACTCGCTTGGGCGAGGTCCTGAACCTGACCAAAGATTGCGTGACCATATTGCCCGATGGTGATGTGGAAGGATTGCGTATTGGCGAGCAAGTGGCCTTGCGCGGGTCGGGGCAAATTGCACCAGATGACAGCTGGATCGGCCGCGTGATTGACCCGTTTGGCAAAGCGCTGGATGGGCATGCCGTGATGCGCGGGGCCATCGCGCGTTCGCTGCGTGGCACGTCCACCAATCCGACTGAGCGGCGTGTGCTGGGCGAGCGGTTGGAAACGGGGCTTGCTGTTTTTAATACCCTATTGCCACTTGTTCGTGGTCAGCGCATTGGTCTTTTTGCGGGGTCTGGTGTCGGGAAATCAACTTTGTTGGCCAAGCTGGCGCGCGGGGTTCATGCGGATGTGGTTGTGATTGCTCTGATCGGGGAGCGCGGCCGGGAAGTACGTGAGTTTGTAGAGCGTGTACTTGGCAAAGAAGGAATGGCGCGCGCTGTTGTTGTTGCCGCGACCTCTGATCAATCTCCTTTGGTGCGGCGGCGTGCCGGGTGGGCCGCCATGACCGTCGCCGAGCATTTTCGTGACAAGGGGCAACATGTGTTGTTTCTCGCGGATAGTGTGACGCGGTTTGCCGAAGCCCACAGAGAGATTGCACTGGCGTCCGGCGAAGGCAGCTCACTTCGAGGGTTTCCACCGTCTACCGCGCAACAAATCACTACTCTTTGTGAACGGGCGGGCCCCGGAACAGGCGTAGCTGGGGACATAACCGCGATCTTTTCGGTGTTGGTCGCGGGGTCTGATATGGAAGAACCGGTTGCTGATATTTTGCGCGGTGTCTTGGATGGGCATGTGGTGATGGATCGTGAAATTGCTGAGCGTGGTCGTTTCCCGGCCATTGACCTGCTGCGCTCTGTTTCGCGTGCCTTGCCCGGTGCGGCGACAGATGCAGAAAACGCGTTGATCTCGGCGGCGCGTCAACGTCTTGGGGCCTATGCAAAATCGGAAATGATGATTCAGGCGGGGCTTTACGCTGCGGGAAGCGACAAGATGGTGGATGCTGCAATTGAATGCTACCCAAAGCTGGATGCGTTCTTGGCCGAGGATGAATGGGATAATACTGATGCCAGCTTTCGCCGGCTGGGGAATTGTATGTTGCCTAAGGCGGCGGCTGATTAACGATTGAAACTTTGCAACAATGTCAATGCGATAGCCCCACCAGACAGCGAGGCCGTTCCATTGGCGATTTCAGAGCGAACCAAGAAGAGGCGGTTGAGCTCTTCCATTTTATCGGGGTCTGAAAACTGGCCCACAGTGCTCTCTCCAAAATAGGTTTCGGCCTTTTCGCGAAATGCGCCCAACTGTTGGTCAAGATCTAGCGTCCCAAAGGATTTGGGCAATCCCAAAGCGGTTTCAAAGACTTGGCGTAAGGGCGGATTGCCCATGATTGCAAACCATTTCCCTTCGTCAGAGGTGGTTTTATCCACAATCGCACTTAGATCTCGATCGAGAGAAAGAGCGAGGCGCATCTCCTGACTTTGCTCGCCGACTGCAATTTCAAATTGTCGTTCTTTATAGGCAGCGATTGTCCTGTCGCTGAAGTCAGAGACTTTGTTGCCCGGAATGCCAAAGTCGCCAAAACCGAAGTCCTTGGCCATCTCATAATAGCGTTTATCGGTGAGTTTATTGGCCAGGTCATCGGTATCCAATGTCCCGTCTTCGAGCACTTTTTTGATATAGAATTTATTGCCGATATCGGCGTCCAAACCATAGGCACCAAGGGTCACTTTGAGCAGACGATAGTCATCCACCAATTCTTCGGCAGTGTTTACCTTGCCAATATTCTCTTTATAATATTGAATATCACGATCCATCACTGGCGAAGTGTTGAAGGCTTCTTTTTGCGCGCTTTGAGTGCGCTGCAGAAAGGACCAACCGGCCATGCCGCCGAAAGGTATGACCGGTTGAAAGCTCATGACAGACGGGCCGCCATCAGACGTTCTTCACGCGGCAACAATGCACGCAAGCATTTCAAAACCTGATAATACTGGTCTTGAGTCACAGCCTCGGTTGCTTTGGTCATATGATCGCGGCTGTCTGGGTCGGTCAGCACTTGACTGAGCTGTTCGATGCCTCGCAAAAGCTGCATGCGGGCTTCTTCGTGGTCTACATCTCCAGACAAGACAAGCTGTGCAATGTAACAGACGCGACGAACCGGCGTGTTGACCTCTTCTGGATGGATGGCGTCGCGTAATCTTAGAATATTGGCGTTCGGCGTCACGATGGATAAACGCGACCGGCGGTCCCCGTTTTCGATCACGGCACCATTGATAAGAACCCGTTCTTTTGGGCTGAGTTTTAGGACTAGTCCGCTCATGCTGCTTCCGCCTTTTGCCGTAGGCCACGCATAATGGCCGTGTTGATTTCCACCAGTACATTTACGTCAGCGCCATCATTCAGCACTTTGCCGCTATAGTTTCCGGTGAATTCGCAAAGATAGAAAATTCGTGCACGCAAGTCCTGTGGTAACCCATTGTCATCTGCAGCCACATCAGTGGCGAGCATGGTCCAAAGGCGGCGATTTTCATGCAGCGCTTCGGCCAGCTGTCCAAATCCGGTGCGGCCTTTTGTGGAGGCGGCTTTCAGGCGATGAGTAATGCGGGCGAAGGCTTCGTATTCTACGCCGCGGGGGGTCCGGATAGGGGACTGGGAGGTAGTGTAGGCCGTTTTGGCCATATTCATAGCGTTCACGGGATTTCCTTCCGCTAAACGTTGAAATCAGGGAGTGAAGGTGAGGGGGGCGCCGTTTTGGCGCCCCTCCGTCAGGTCCCTTAACGGAACAGCGACAGAATATTCTGTGGTGCCTGGTTGGCGATCGACAGGGACTGAGTGCCCAATTGTTGCTGAACCTGCAAAGCCTGCAGACGTGCTGAGGTTGCTTCCATATCGGCGTCAACCATCGCGCCAATCCCAGATTTCAGTGAGTCTGAAAGCGAGGAAATGAAGCTGCTTTGCGTCTCGATTCGACCTTGGGCCGAACCGAATGCGGCGGCTGCGTCAATTGATTGGCCAATCAAGCCCTCAATTGCTGCAAGCGCACCTGTTGCACCTGAATCGCTCGACACGTCAATATTCTGCAACGCTCCGAGACCACCAGAAGACGCCGAAGAGCCCGCAGTACCACCGGTTTGTGCGCGAAGGCCGACCTTGATGGCCGTTGCATCACCACCTGCGGCGTTCGTGATGGTGAACTCATTGGCGTTGGAGCCTGTGCCCTGTGCCACTGAGTACCCCTCGGCGGAACCGGTTGCTGCACCAAAGAAGGCACTGATCTGATCAGACAGGTTTTTTGCGACGTCAGCCGTACCATCAGAGGCGCTGGCAACATATTCAAAAGTACGCTGACCCAGCGACGTGCCGCCGCCTGTGACGTTGACATTCACATCATCCAGAATGATTTGATAGCTATTACCTTCGCTCACCTGACCGATCGTGAATGTATGGTTGGCACCATCTGCGATGCTCATGGTTGGTGAGGCCGGATCGAAGGCCGTGTCGTCATGAACCACTGTTCCTGACGTCCCGGCAATGAGTGCGCCGGCCGCTGCTGCATCTGCTAGATCGGTTGTACCAAAGGCCGCTGACGTAACCGGTGTAGTGGTCGACAGGTTTTGGCGATCAACCGCGATGTGCGCCGCTGTAACATTGCCGCTTGAATCGCGATCCAACGATGACAGCACATTCATTGCGTCGGTGCTGGAGCCATCAATGAGATTCAGGCCATTGAACTGGGCTGCGCCGACAACAGAACCAATTTGGTCACGCAAGGCTACGATGTCGGTTTGCAATTTGTCGCGGTCTACGTTTTCTTCTTGGGCAGCGACAATTTTGCCTTTCATTTCCGTAAGAAGGTCAGTCACGGTCTCAGACGCGTTCCGGGCCACTGCGATGCTAGATTCACCGAGTGAAAGAGATTCGGAGATCGCTTTAAAGCCCTTAACGTCAGAATCCATAACCTTCGAGATTGCCCAAACGGCTGAATTGTCTTTGGCCGATGCAACTTTCTTACCAGTCGAGATCTGGGATTGGACACCTTCCATATTCGAGTTGATGCTTTTCAACGTTTGCAGCGCCACCATCGCGCTGTTGTTCGTCAGAATGCTGGACATGAGTAATTTCCTTCAGTCATTCGGCGCTTTGCACCGGGTTTTTGAAACTCTGCCAATTGGCAGCCTATAAGAGCCATTCTGAACTCTGCGGGTCTTTGGGTTGTCCCTACCGCGCCACCCCCTCTGGAATGCGGGTTTAGGTGACGCTGAAAACCTGAAGGAAGTCTAAATACGGGATCTCAAGATAGATCAGATTTGAACTAAAGGTGATTGACCCATCGTCGGTTACGACCGTTTTTCAAAAGTGGATTTGCGCTGTGTCAGGTTTTGGCTTTGCCCGCCCGAGTCATAGGTTCGCAATTGCGTTTTTTGCGTGCGCAGCATTTCAAGCCGACGTGAAACTGTGCGAATACCTTTGCTGACTGCCACAAGAAGTTCCTGATTGCGATCCGCCTTGCGTCGCAATTGGTCCAGCAGTCCGGCATCATCTGTTGATCCCGCCAATTGGCTCAATAACCGTTCTTTCTCGGGGGCAATTTTTGTCAGGGCTTCGATTTTCCCCGTCAGCAATAATTGCCGTTCTTGGTCTAGCAAGGCGCGCAAGGCTTCGGGCACGGACAGAAGATTAAAGAGCGCCATCCGCACGCTCCTTCAGGGCATTAAAAAGCGATTCGGCCAAACCAATACCGCCAGATTTCACCATTTCTTCAGCCTGGGCTTGAACCAAAAAAGAACTGAACTGATCCTCTCCGGCGCCGCCACCAAAGGCATCACGCGTTTGTCCTGCCCCCGCAGCTTTTAGCATTTCTGCTAGAAAAGAAGCCTCCAGATCCCGTGCAGCCTGACGCAATGGATCATCCGTTGAAGGCGTTGCTGTCGTGAGATTTGGACGGGTCGCATCTTGGATCCGCGGCCCTAGTGTTTGTGCAATTGGGTCCATGCCCTATCCTTTCAAATGTGATCCATTTTCTCTGTTATCGCTGTCAGCGGTAAAGATCCGGTAACCAAGTGCTGCGATAGTGAACCTCATCGGTGTCAGAATACCCGGGAAAAAAACTATGCAGCTTGGTACACAGCTTCCCCCAGTTGGGGTGACAGAGGGCGCAACCGCGACCCAACAAAAAACCGCTCTTTCAGAGGGGAAAGAGACCAGCTTTGACGCGGTAATGCTCGATGGAGCATCGACAGAACCCACTGGAGCTGGTGTCCCGCAGGGTGAGGTTGCTGTGTTGATGCCCCCCCCCTCTCCGTCAATGACATATTCCAGTTTTGCGGCCGTTCCTGAATTGGCTTTGGGTGCTGTGCACGGAGGCGCTGGTGAAACCATGGCCGTTGATACAAATGGCAAAATACTTCCTCGGATTGCCGAAATAGGCGCCCCAGGGTCGGATGCCAGTCCGGAAAAGGGAGGTGTTCCGCCGACCTTACCCGCTATCAAAGAGGTGGTTTCAGGAGAGTTTCAGGCCGGTGCAGATAGTGGGCAAACAGAGGCGACGCCAAAGGCAGTGCGCGCAGAGACAACGCCCCCTATAATGAGTGAAGCAGCCCGAGATCTTGTACAAGGGGGCCCGCGGAAAGCGCTATCTGGAGCAGCGGTCACGACACCGCCCGCTCCTCGGTCATCAGTGGGGACTGGTTCACTAAATACCGCCGAACCCCATGCTGAAAAACTTCAGAGACAGATGGCAAATTCTGTGGTTGCCCAACCCAGAAATACACAGGTGCGACAGTCTCTTGCACCAAATGCGGTCGCAAATCCGGCCGTAACGCTTGAGACACATCCAAGACAGGAGTTTGACACTGGTCCGGTGGATAATTCCGACGTACAAATGACACAGAAGACGCCACCCCCGTTATCGTCATCTGGAACCGTTGTTGAAAAAGTCGTTGGGTCAAAAAATGCACCAACTGAATCATCGGGTATCGCAGCTTCTGACCGGCAATTAACTGAAATAAGGGAAGTTTCCCACTTAACCTCTCCCTCTGATAGTGCCTCGCAATACACGAGCATCAAAGACACAGCCCAGTTTACGGTGACGGGGCGTCTGCCGGAAACCAGCGAAATGGCTTTGATACAGGATGGTATGATGCCGGCAGCCACAGTGCGTTCGACATCGGATCCGATCATGGCCGAGCTGGGGGCTGATATTGCAATGAATGAGGTGCGCGCCGCTGAAACGCTTACTGCGCGTGCCGAAGTTTCGGCGCAACTTCGTGCTGAGTTGCCGCGTCACATTGCGCAGCAATTGGCGGATGTCGCTCGGTCCATGCCTGACCGTCCGATTGAACTCACTTTAAGCCCGGAAGAACTAGGCCGATTGCGGTTAACATTCACTGGCGATTTATCTGCAATGTCTGTGTCCGTAAATGTTGAGCGACCCGAAACCTTGGATCTCATGCGCCGTCATATCGAGATACTTGCGCAGGAAATGCGTGAAATTGGGTATGGCGAGGTGACATTTTCGTTTGAGCAATCCGGCTCTGAGGCGGGTGGTCAATCCAACGATGCGCAGACCTCTTCGGATCATGAAAACCAACACATGAACCCAACGGGGAATTCCCCAGACATCCCCCCCTCATCAGTGCGCCTGTCCATGACAGGAGCATCCGGTGTGGATATTAGATTGTAAGGATATCTTATGGTGACAACAGCAACTTCCCCGCAAATGCCTGCTGCGTTAACGGCGCCCCCCGCCCAGCCCGGTCAACCGGTTAATGGCAAAACCGCAGCCGCCGCGATTTCGTCTGATTTTGAGACATTTCTCAAAATGTTGACGGTGCAAATGGAGAACCAAGACCCTCTTAACCCCATGGATGCGACAGATCAGGCTATGCAATTGGCCACTTTTTCAGGCGTTGAGCAACAAGTACAAACCAATCAATTGCTTGAAGGTTTGGGTGCGCAGCTTGGCCTTATGGGCTTGTCCGATATTGCGGGCTGGGTTGGGATGGAAGCAAGGGTGGATGCCCCGGCGCATTTTGATGGCAGTCCACTGACCTTGGTGCCATCCCCGCCTGCGACAGCGGATAAAGTTGAGTTGGTGGTAAAAAATGCCGAGGGAATAATAGTGCAACAAACCGAAATTCCGATCTCCTCAAACCCAATCCAATGGGCGGGTGTCGGTGATGATGGAACGCCGCTTTCTTCGGGGAACTACAGCTTTGAAATCATCAGCTCAAGCAATGGAAAATTCTTGTCGACCGATCCCGTAGAAAATTATTCAAAGGTCACAGAAAGTCGCTCAGAAGACGGAAAACTGTGGTTGGTGTTGGAAAGTGGGGCCAAAGTGGACGCGACATCGGTCAAATCACTCCGCGATGCGGGCTGAGACTTGTTTTTAAGCTCCTGCTCGCCTAGTTTGCCGCTGAGTTTTTGAAAAGACCCGGCAGGTTGGGGGCGTGATGGTCGATCCTTGTGATATGGCGCCTCCGAAGGCCCTGAAAGCGGCTTGGGAGACGTTTGGAGTGATCTCCCAAACGGCCAATTGGACCCGGCAAATGGGAGGGCATAGCAATCCCGTCTGGCGGGTGCGCGACAGCACCGATGATGTGATCTGCAAATTATATCACACCAGTAAATCCTCGCCATTGTTTGGAAATCATCCCGAGCACGAAGCGCTGGCACTGACCGCGCTGTCTGGACGTGGTCTTGCGCCTGATCTGATTGCCTCGCTGCACTGTACCGCTGGGCCGAGCTTGACTTATAGCTATCTGGCTGGCCCTCAATGGAGTGGCGATGTTGCGGCCGTTGCGCAGCTGTTGGCCAATTTACATCGCCAAAAAATCCCCGAAGGGCTACCGCTCGCCCCAAATTTGCCACAAGGGATTATCGCGCAAACCCACTTGATGCAGTCCGCGTGCAGAAATGATATCGAGCAGTTTCTTCCGCCTGATGCATGTCATTTACCTCCCGCGGAAAATGTCTTTCTGCATGGGGATGTGGTACCAGGGAATTTGGTTCAGACCGATGATGGATTGCGCTTGATTGACTGGCAATGCCCGGCAATCGGGGATCCGTGTTTGGATATTGCGATTTTTTTGTCGCCTGCGATGCAGATCATATATGGGCACCGTCCCTTAACGGCGGCCGAAATTTCCCGGTTTTTTGAGGCTTACAACCAGCCGGATGTGACCAAGAGATACAACGCATTTGCTCCGATTTTTCACTATCGTATGGCGGCTTATTGCCACTGGAAAGGTGCCCGCGGGTCGGCGTCACATGCGGCTGCAGCACCGATTGAGCGCAGCGCGATTTCAATAGCTTAAATCACTCTGCACTAGAGATGGATATTTAGAAGGTCAGAACGTCGATGTTTGGCGCGTGGCCAAGAAAACGCGAACCGCTTATGGCCTGTCCAGTTCACATAGCATCGCTTGTTCGCGGCCTTTCGCTTCGCACAAACGCAAAAAGCGATGACAGATGC
>DDMF01000103.1 GCA_002340515.1 Rhodobacteraceae bacterium UBA2553
CATCGAAAAACCTTAAACATACCGGCCGCTCTCTGAGGATCGTCGAAGGTCTGGTTCGATATTTTCCGTGATTGTTGAATCGCGATATGAGGACTTGGGTTAGACCAGTTCTTGTTTCGACACTCTGAACAGTTACGCATCTGTCCCAACATAACTGACCAGCAATCCGAACAGTTCATTTTGTGACGAGATGTTCAGTTTCTTGTAAAGTGCCCGCCGGTGGACTTTGATCGTTTGGCTTGAAATCCCAAGTTTCAACCCGATGGCTCTGCTGGAATGGCCCTGGACAATCAAAGCGGCAACCTCTGCCTCGCGCATCGAGATATCTGTGCCGCGCGCTTGGGCCATGGCATGAAATCTTCGATCCAGCGGCTGCGCTTCCACGACGTCTTCTGTGGGCTGATTGATCAGAATTTGCCTCAGCTTGGGGGCCAGGACCTTTGCGAACTGGCGAAACTTGGCCACATCGTTGGTGCGAAACCGTCGCTGTCCCTGATTGCGTCCCATCGACAGATGGACGGCGGTGTCACTGTCGATCCGAGCGACAAAACCCAGTTCGTCTACCATATTTGTGTCCCCAAAATAGTTTGTGAAATACTCGCTTGATTCAAACCGGTCCGGCGCAATATCTCTTAGCAAGCAGGCCTCCCAATCTTGGACAAGAAAGGCGCGATGGAAGAATGGGTCGACCATAAAACCCAGCTTTTCGTATCGTTCATCAAACAGCCGGCAAAGGGTTTCATCTGGGATCCAACGAAACAGGACTTTGGGAAGGCGTGTGCGATGGAAGTGGATCGCCAGGATACTTTTGGCGTGAAAGGTTGGGCTGAAAAACGGGGTGATTGCGCGGTCAAAACTGTCCACGCTGTCCGCAACCGCGATCTCGCCTAGAAATTCATATTCATCCATAGCACACCCTTTCTGCCGTTTAGGCACCACCAAATTTGTGGATTTTCTACAAAATATACCACGCTGGTGGTATTGGTTGATTGTTTCCGTGTCAATTAACGTTGAAAACAACAGCGCACACAAAGGCGCGAGATTTTGGGAGGGATGGCATGACATCCGCAATTGGCCTGAACGGGCTGCAAAAAACATATCCGGGGTCGCCCCCGGTGCGGGCGCTGCGAAATGCCGACCTTACGATCAATGACAATGAGTTCTTTACTCTTCTAGGCCCATCAGGCTGTGGCAAAACCACGCTTTTACGCCTTATGGCTGGGTTCGAAGTGCCGACCGCAGGTGAACTGACATTGTTCGGGGATGACATCGCGCATTTGCCGCCGGAAAAACGCCCAATCAACACCGTGTTTCAACATTACTCGCTGTTTCCACACATGACAGTATTGGAAAACATCACCTTTGGCCTCAAGCGCCTGCGCAAACCAGATGCCGAAGCCAAGCGGGTCGCGCAAGAGATGCTGGATCTGGTGCATCTGTCCGATTTCAGCGCGCGCAAACCTGACCAACTGTCAGGTGGGCAACAACAACGTGTGGCGCTGGCACGTGCGCTGGCCCCGCAGCCGCGTGTTTTGCTGTTAGACGAGCCGCTCTCTGCGCTTGATCTGAAGCTGCGCCAATCTATGCGGGCAGAGTTGAAGCGCCTGCAGAGGGACACCGGGATCACCTTTGTCTTTGTCACCCATGATCAGGAAGAGGCGTTGGCGATGAGCGACCGGATTGCGGTGATGTCGCAGGGCGAGATCCAGCAAGTGGGGGATCCCGCGACCATCTATGAATTTCCCGAAAATCGCTTTGTGGCCGAATTTATCGGCGACGCGGATTTCTTTGAGGCCGAAACACTGGGTGGCACCAGCTACAAACTGCCCAACGGCGAGACTATAACTGGCCCGCAAACCAAAGCAGCAATCGGCGCAAAGGTGACCCTGTTTTTCCGCCCCGAAAAAGCGACCCTTAAACGCGCGGGCAACGGATTGTCCGGACGCGTCTCAGACATCCTCTATCTGGGCAACAGCACGGATTATGTTGTGGAATTGGTGCAAGGCGGATCGTTGACCGTGCGCTCAGAGAACCACAAGGACGGGACAGCCATTGCGGAAGTGGGCTCGGATGTGGTGGTCGAAATTGATCCCGCAGCGGTGCGAGTGTTGTCGGCATGACGCAGTTTGGAGCCAAAATACGGTCGCATGCGGCCTTAATTCCAGCAACGATCGTGATCGGAATATTCATGATCGTGCCGATCCTGATCATTCTGGTCTATTCATTTCTGGCGCCGGGTGATTACGGTGGCGTGAAGCCCGAATTTTCGACCGATGCCTATCAACGCCTGCTGTTCCAGCGCGACTTGTTTGATCAGATGGTCTTTGATCCGGCTTACCTGAAAATTGCGTTTCGGTCTGTTTGGGTCGCTGTCGTTTCAGTTGTCGGCTGTCTGGTCCTTGGATTTCCCGTCGCCTATTACATCGCCTGCCAATCGGAAGAGCGGCGCAATATCTACCTACTGCTCATCACCATCCCGTTCTGGACCAACCTGTTGATCCGTACCTACTGCTGGATCCTTGTCTTGCGCGACACCGGTTTGATTAATGGCGGATTGATACGGTTGGGGCTGATAGATGAGCCGCTGACCCTACTGTACACCGAAGGGGCCATCGCACTTGGCCTGATCTATACCTATGTGCCCTTCATGGTGCTCCCGATCTATGCGGCGCTTGAACGGCTGGACCGGCGTCTGATCGAGGCGGCGCGCGACCTGTATTCCAACCGTTGGGTGGCTCTGCGCCATGTGGTGATACCGCTGGCGATGCCGGGGATTATTGCCGGGTCAATCTTGGTGTATATTCCGGCCCTTGGGGCCTTCATCGCACCCGACCTTCTGGGGGGAGGCAAGAATCTGATGCTGGGTTCTTTGGTGCAGCTACAATTCTCGTCTGCGCGCAACTGGCCCTTCGGATCTGCGCTGGCGATGGTCATCATGGCGATGGTTCTGCTGTGCTTGTTCTTTTACGCACGCAGCGCCAAGAAAAACGGTGGGGGGATCCAGCATTGACCCAGAAAAACGACATTCGCTGGCTGCCTGGTTTCAATTGGGTCACCCTGTTCTTCTTCCTGTTCCTTTATTTGCCGCTGTTCATCCTTGTGGTGTTCTCCTTTAACGCGTCGCGGTCCGCCACGGTTTGGAGCGGCTTTTCACTGGAGTGGTATGTCAAAGCCTTTGCCAATGACGACATCCAGCGCGCCACGAAAAACAGCCTGATCATCGCTGTATTCTCGACCACCTTTGCCACAACCATGGCAACGATGGCCGCACTGACCCTGTCGCGAAACCGAGCTGTGAAACGTAAGAACCTGTTTGGGGGTGTGTTAATCCTGCCCCTGATGGTGCCTGAGATTGTGACCGCTGTGGCCACGCTCACATTCTTTTCAGCAATCGGATTGTCGCTTGGGTTGGGCAATATCATCATCGCGCATTCGGTGTTTTGCATCCCCTTTGCCTATCTGCCCATCCGCGCCCGTTTGGATGGGATGGATGAGAATTTAGAAGCAGCGGCGCGCGATCTGTATTCAAACAAATGGGCCACGTTGCGGCTGGTCACGCTGCCACTTTTGATGCCGGGCATCGTGTCCGGCGCGATGCTTGCCTTTATCATTTCACTGGATGATTTCATCATCACGTTGATGGTGGCCGAGGCCGGATCAACCACCTTGCCAATCTACATCTACAGCCTTGTGCGCGTCGGTATTACGCCCGAGGTCAACGCAATATCGACCGTTCTTTTGGGGGTTTCGGTCCTCATCGTCACTGTGTCCTATCTGGTCGGAAATAAGAAATAGGGACGCGGTTCATTACTGGGAGGAAACCATGAAAAAGATCACAACATCATTGCTGGGCCTGATGCTTGGCGCCGGTGCCGCTTTTGCCGACGGCGAGCTATTTGTCTATAACTGGACAGATTACACGGCACCCGAATTGATCAAGAAGTTTGAGGATGAAACCGGCATTTCCGTCACGCTCGACACTTACGATTCCAACGAGACTTTGCTGGCCAAACTGCAATCCGGGGCCACCGGATATGACATCGTTGTGCCCAGCCACAACTTTGTCGAGATCTTCGTCTCTGAAGGGTTGTTGCAGCCGATCAATGCCTCAAAACTTGAAGGTGCGGCCAACCTGAACGCTGACTTCACCAGCCCAAGCTGGGACAAGGACAACACCTATACGATCCCATGGCAGTGGGGGACGACCTCGTTCACCGTGAACACGGATGTCTATGGCGGTGATATCAACACCTATGACATTCTGTTCCAACCGTCCGAAGAATTGCAGGGCAAAATTGGTATGTTCAAATCCGCAGATGAGGTGATCTCGATGGGATTGATCTCGCTCGGTCTGCCGCTTTGCAACGAAAACCCCGAAGACATGCAAAAGATCCTCAACCTGCTGAAAGCACAGAAACCGCATGTGAAGACCTATAATTCTGATGGCATTCTAGAGCGTCTGACCTCTGGAGATGTTGCTGTTCACCAAAACTGGAACGGATACTCCATTCGGGCGCGCGACGAAAATCCAGCGATGAAATACGCCTTTCCGAAAGAGGGTGTGATCGCCTGGGCTGATAATATTGCCGTGCCCAAGGGCGCGCCTAACTATGACAATGCCATCGAGTTCATTGAATTCTTGATGGACCCGGAAAACATCGCCATTCAGTCGAATTTCGCCGGGTACTCCAATGGGATTACAGGCAGTGAAGCATTCATGAGCGAGAAACTGAAAACAGCCCATGAACTGTCGCCGCCAGAAGGCACGCCGCTTGTCTTCTCGCAAACCTGCTCTCCTGAGGCGGTAGAGTTGCAGAACCGGGTTTGGACCGCACTTCTGCAATAATGCCACCTTACTAGGCGGGGCTTCGGCCCCACCGCTTTAACCATCGAAAGTCAACGGTATATGACCGACCTGATCATCCTGAACGCAAGCATCCTGACGATGGTGCCGGACCATCCCCGCGCCGAAGCTATTGCCATCACAGGACAACGTATTTCCGCGATTGGAAGTACGGCTGAGATAACGGCGCTTGCCCAACCGACGACCAAGGTGATTGATGCTAGGGGGCGCACGGTGTTGCCCGGTTTTATCGACAGCCACGTGCATTTGTTTCAAGGATCAGCCGAGCTGGATTTTCTTCCCGTGGGTGGGCTGACGGATTTGGCTGAGGTACGGCTCAAAGTTCTGGACTATGCAACCGCGCGCCCCGAAGAGCCACTAATACTGGGGGTTGGTGCCTTTTACGATCTTTTTGACGCACAAGACAGCTCTCCGCGGTGTTTGCTCGATGCCATCCTGCCGGATCGCCCCTTTGCACTGCTGGCGGCGGATCTTCATACGGTCTGGGCCAACACATGTGCGCTTGAAAAAGTTGGGTTTTTGCAAGGCGCCGATATGCCCGAAGGCAGCACGGTGGTCATGGGCGATGACGGGCTGGCCAATGGGGTGTTGTTGGAAACTGGTGCCTTCGGTCCGGTTCTTACCCTGTCGCGCACCGGCGGGCGGGACATGCTGGGCTATGTCACAGGGGACAACCCTGATCCCGCAGCGACCACGGCCGAGCGCGAAGCGGACAAGGCACTGCTTGTGAAAGGCCTCAAGCATGTGGCCGCGCATGGCATCACCGCGCTGCACAATATGGACGGCAATTTCTATCAGCTCGAACTTCTTAGCGAGTTAGAGGCAGAAGGGCGGCTAAATGTGCGTGTTCAGGTCCCCATGCATCTGAAAAATTATGACCCCCTTGAACGGCTGGAAGAAGCCGCCGAGATGCACGCCCAATATGGTGGCGACAAGGTCTGGTCCGGTCGGGTGAAAATGTTCATGGACGGCGTGCTGGAAAGCCGGACAGCCCTTAAATCCCGCCCTTATCCTGATACGCCCGACACGCAAGGCGAAGCGGTGTTTAACCCCGACCACTTCAACGAAGCTTGCCGTATCGCCGATGCGATGGGGTTGCAGATCAGCGTGCACGCCGTGGGCGATCTGGCGGTCAGCCGCGTGCTGGACGGCTATGAATACGCCCGAAAGCACAATGGCATACGTGATGCGCGCCACCGGATCGAGCATATCGAGGTGATTTCCGAGGCGGATATCGACCGTATGAAAACGTTGAATGTCGTCGCCTCGATGCAGCCCAGACACGCAGCCTTTGCAGGCTTCTTTGAACCGCCCGTGCCGAACACCGTTCTATTCGATGACGAATGCGCGCGGGCCTATGCGTGGCAAATCCTGCGTGATCATGACATCCCGTTGGCGTTCTCTACTGATTGGCCTGTTGTACCGGTGGACGTTATGGCCAATATCCAATGTGCCGTGACGCCCGTGGACCTTGGGCCGAGTTGGTCAGATCAGAGCCAGACTCTGATGGATACGTTAGACAGTTACACCGCTGTAAATGCCTGGATGGCATATAGAGAGAACCACCACGGAAGCCTGAAGCCCGGACTGGCGGCGGATTTGGTCATGCTGGACGGAAATATTGCTTCCTATGCACCACATGAGTTGAGCAGTTTGCCCATCGCACTGACCATCTGCGATGGGGCCATCACGTTTGTTGACGATGAGGCAAGCGGCAGTATCTATTGATAGGGTTAGAATTTCTCAACCACCAAGCCCAGAAGCGGACATTCCAACGGATTGCAGCATCTGTAGGTTTGGGCTCTCCATCCGCTTTCGCCGCTTTGAGGGCGAACTTCGGCTCCTGATCTGCCAACGGTCGCTCATTGCGCGACAAGCCGCAATATCAGAGGCTTAGCCTGATAACCCGACGACTGGTCTCGATCAGCCTGCTGCACTGGTATTGCCGCGTATGCATTCGGCGGCTGCGAGCCCAGATTCACGGATGCTGCATTGTATGCGAATGTCAGCTTTTCTGCAGGCAGTCCTATTTACTTCGCCGCTTTTCCACTGAAACTATTGCTGGAGCCAGTAATCCGTGCTTTGAATGGGAGACCAATGGAAAACTTCGATCACAGCCGTTTCGCCGTTATTGCCGACATTCACAGCAACTCGGACGCTCTTGCAGCCGTCCTTCGTGACATCGCCAATCAAGGCATCGAAAGTATCGTCAATCTCGGAGATCATCTGAGTGGTCCGATGGCCGCTCGTGAAACCGCCGATTTACTTTTATCGACTGACATGCCCTCTATCTGTGGAAACCATGACCGATGGCTTATTGAACACAAGCCCGAGGAGATGATTTCGATTGATAGGGTGGCTTACGATCAGCTTGAAGACCACCACCTGAACTGGCTTCGGGACCTGCCATCAACGATATGGCTGTCCGAGGAAATTTTCGCCTGCCACGGCACACCGAGTAGCGACACGACCTATTGGATGGAAAAGGTTTCGCCGATGGGCGAGGTCGTCGTCAGGTCACTGGGGGAAATCGCTAAGGAAGCTGCAGGGATAAACGCCAGCCTGCTTTTATGCGGTCACACCCATCTTCCCCGTCGCATAGACTTGCCTGACGGTCGTGTGATCCTGAACCCCGGCAGCGTTGGTTGTCCGGGCTATATTGATGACACGCCCGTGCATCATGTGGTGCAGTCAGGCACACGTGCCGCCTGCTATGCAGTTGTAGAAAAGGTGAAGGATGGGTGGGCGACGACGTTCCGGCACATTCCTTACGATCCAACCAGAATGATAGAAATGGCGAAAGATAACGACCATCCGAACTGGGAAGCGAGACTGGCAACAGGCTGGGTAGATGGTCGCTAGAAGGACAAGACGAACGTTGGTTTCAGAAGTATTCTAGCCAAAGCAAAGCACAGCAGGTTCGTTACGCAGATATGTCTCGGGTCATAAAAACGCTTTCGGGGTCTTCGCGGTAGTCGCCAAATGGTGCGCAATATTCGAACCCAAATTTTTCGTAAACAAGTCGGGCAGCGGCTGATGCATCGCGGCTTCCGGTCTCCAATGACAAGCGTTCTAGACCGCGTTCACTGGCCTCCTTTATCACCGTATTGATGAGCAATGCGCCGACGCCATGACCACGCGCTTGCTTCAGAACGTGCATAGACTTGAGTTCGCCATGGCGATTGGTGATTGACTTGAGGCCAGCCATTCCTACGCAGGATCCATCAAGCCACGCACCAAAAAGCTGAACACCGCTTTCATCATATTCTTCCAGATAAACATGATGATTGCTTTCTGTGGGATAATGCTCGTCACCGTATGCAACGTGGGCTGCGATGATCTGGCTAACTTCCGGATCATTTGGATCAGCGTGATCAACTTCTATCATGGTGTTCTCCTTTTGACCCGAAATATGCAATTGACGTGAAGCCTTTGCAATATGCAGCAGAACGCATACCTATCTTTAAATGTTAAAAATCAAAGCGATCACCCTAGCCCTAAAAGCAGCCACTGGCGCAGCCGCAGCGAAAGCACCCATTGTCCGCGACCCGTAAATTCGACACTTGAACCATGCTGCGGACCGCACCAATGACCGGTTCTCTCGCCGCGCGACAGCACGGCAGTTTTCGCTCCTACCGCATTTCTCTCGCTGCGCGCGCGCGCAGCATAAAATCACAATGACTGGGTCGGGCTCGAAGTGTGAATTCGCTGCAGCTTGCACGAACGACCTATTATGGTCGCGACAGCAGATTTTACAATCCCAACAACTCTTCGATGACATCCTCCCGCATATCCAGCGTTTGCTCCCATGCCTTCGGCACATCCGCCTCGCGCTCCAGCGTCTCCGGCGCAGGCTGCTGCTCCATCTCAACCCCTTCAGCCATGACCCGCATCCCCCGCGCCTCGCGCCGTTCCGCACGATCTCGCGCCGGCGGATCGCCCCCGGTATCATTTGCCCCCTGCGCTCTGTCCTCGTCACCCCCAACACCCCACGGCCCAACACCATCCACACTTGGCGGATAAGGAAACGGCTTGCCCTGCTGCATGGCGTCCATTTCTTTGAACAGCGGATCATCATAGTACTTTATCCGTTGCGCTTTGATCGGATGCTGCGGCGACGCAAGAATGATCACCTCATCAGGATCCATC
>DDMF01000107.1:0-6078 GCA_002340515.1 Rhodobacteraceae bacterium UBA2553
ATGCAGGAGCCACCCACAGATGCCGTTCACCGACCGGTCGCGACGCTGCAGTGCGGCCCGTCAGACCGGACTTTCGCTGCATGCGCAAAACCCGATGACGGGCGAATTCACAGTCTGCGGACAATCCGGTCCTTGATTTTCTCACTTTGCTGACGCAGCATTGGTTCGCATCTGCTGGGAACTTTTTGCTGCAATGCAGCCGTTGTTATCAAAGCAGCAGTTCAGATCTGCTGAAGGTATTGAAGTGTAGATGTCTTCTGTGATTGCGCCGATTGTTGTCGAGATGTACCCACCTTGGCTATCGTGACCAGCGGGTCACGCGTTTAGCCTGCCCACCCATCGCATGCAATTTCCCAGACAGGATACCGTACATGGACCGCTCATTCAGCACGAACAGGAAGACCTCGAAGTCCACAAGCCCTTCTGGGTCCTGAAATCGGCCCGACGTATAGATCTGCGGCAGCATTTTCCCTTCTGCACACCCGACGATCAGCGCCGCTTCATCGCTTGTCACAATCTGTGGCTTTTCTCCGAAAAGATATTCACCAGCTTCCAGAATGGTTTGACTGGGGGCGTCGAGGGTAAAGCGGGCATCTTCGATGAACTCCAATTCATGTGTGCCCGGGGCCATGTCACCGATCACGGCCAATCCGGTTTCAGTTGGAATAATCCGCGCCTGCCCCGAATTGCCCGCCGGAAGTGGAATGGTCTTTCCATCGAAGGTCAACGTGCCAAAACTGTTGGTCACCTGCCAATCCCCGATAAGAGAGAGCGTCAGTTCTTCCTTGCTTAAATTGCAGGCAGAAACCGGCAAACCTGTCAAAACAAACAAGCCCAGCGAAACGGCAATTGGTTTTGTCCATGTGATCATAGTTCAGCCCCTAGTTTTTGGTATATGCGCCGGTCACGATGGCTGTGCAAACCTCTGCCCCGCCCGCCATTTTGGCCAGCATAGGCGTCAGGTTCAAAAGCACACGCGCCCACACGTCAATCCGGGTTTCTGACTTTGCAGCGAGGGCTATGCTGACACTCAGCGCCATGCCGGACCCCGCTGCCTCCAACGCATAAGGTTGCGCGTAGAACCCGTTGGGCCCATTTGGACCCCAGACAAAACTTGCATAATCGGGGTTAAGATCGACAGGGGTCCAGCCCGACGCCCCAAAGGTGATGTCTGCGGTGCGCGACTGGGCCACCTGAGCGGCAGCCATTTCCCCCACCCCGGGCGGGCAACCGGTGATGTTAGTTGCATTCAACTGAACGCGCCACACCCCGTTTTGCGGCTGAAAAGCGATGGGCCCGCCAGCAAAGAAATCTTGCGGCCCATCAAAAGTCACGTCTGGTATTAACGCTTCATCGGCGGTGAAACTCAGATCCTCGCGGGTATCTGAACCCTCATTCTCGGCAAATTCTAGATCATCGCGCAGGTCAGACCCCTCACTTTCAGAGAAGGTCAGATCATCGTGTTGATCTTTGACAACTCCATCTGCCCCGTACACGATTTCATATTGCTCCGGTGGGATATAGACTGGACGTGGCGCACCGGTTTGTGCGTCCTTCACAATGATTTGTGGCACACCGAAGATATCGATAATGCCCCGCCCCCCAAAAATATCGTTCAGTTCTGCATCATCAAGCATCGTGCCCGTGAAAGTCAGCTCGCCTCCATTATCGATGTAGAGCGGTAGCTCTTGCGCGGTGGCGGCAAATGGCAGCGTCGAAAGCAGCACACTGCTTATTATGTTACGGTTCATTGCACAGCCCCTTAGTAGAGTTTCACAAATGCGGTCTGGTTGGTCGCGGTGTTGGTGATCTGACCAGACCATTGATTGCTTGTGCCGTCCCAGTCGCCCGGACGCGACAACAGCAGCTCAAGACTGCCGCCGGCAAAGGCAACGGTCCCGTTCATGCTGGTCACAACGGGGCGGTTGTCCCACCCAAGGCGCAGTTCGGCCGTGGCGACTGCTTCATCCTGAAGACCAAACTGGTTGGGATTGGACAGCATCAGTTGCACCTTAATTGTCTCTGCCCGCTCATCGGGTTCAACCATTTTCATAAGCCCGATCGTCCCGCCCATGATCTTGTCGTCGATGGTCCAACTACGATCCAGTGGCAGCCATCCATCAGGTTTAGGCATGTCGCCATGAAAGCTGAAATAGATCAGTTCAAAATCAGTTTGGTCACGCAAGACATCCGTTGCCTCATGGCAGAGCATTCCCTGCGGGACCTCGACGCAAGGTCCAAGCTGTGCGTCCCATTGGCGCGGGTTGAGAGCCACGTTGAATGCACCATCATGCATCCGTCCCATGTGAACGGTGGGATGTTCTGCCTGTGCGCCACCCGCGGTGGTGTAATAAAACGGCTCTTCGCTAGCCCAACCGGCAGGCATGGCCCATTCGAGGGACACCCGGCCGTCCTGAACGCGACAAGGTGCAGGATCATCACAGGATGCCCAGACGGTAAAAGGCAACGTCTGAGCGCCGTTTTCCGCCGCCAGCTCTTCGTCGCTGAGCATTGTTTCAGCGGTTTCCCCGGTATCCGAATGATCGCCCATATCCTGTGCGCTGGCGGGCAGGATGTCGATCACGTCCAGATGATAATCCGTTCCATCCTCACGCAAGAGCTGTAGCCGATAGGTGCCGGGCTGGAGCTGTGTCGGCACAAGGACCAGCCCGCCTGCGGACACCTCGGCCAACTGGCTGTCCTGACCGTCAAGCCCGATGAACATAACCTGATCGTTTGCCGCAACCGGCCCGTCCACGCGAAGGCCGCCCCCCGTACCGGGGCTGAGCGGTTCGACAAGCTGCGACAGACTGAAACTGGGCACGGCATCTTCTTGCGTCACCTCGAATGCAAAACGCCCGAGGTTCGGCTCAAGATCATAGACGCCGTCAGACTGCAAAACGATCTCGTACTGCCCTGGCTCCAGCGGGTACTCCCAAGCATAGAAGGCGTGTTCGGTCGTCTCAGCGTCGGTGCCAAACCGGTAGACAAAAGAGATATTGTCATTAAAGGAGGACGCTCCTGCGGGAACAAGGGCTGCATAGAATGTTGCATTTTCTTGCAGGGGTTTGCGACTTCGCAGCTGAAATGTGATGTCCGCGCCCTGTGTGAAGCTTTGAGGGCCGAGGTATTCGAAAACCGCAGCGTTGGCACTAAACGGGATGGTGATGCGGCCGGTCTGTGCGTCGAGAGCAACTGTTACCTCACCCTCGCCACCATCACCGGTGGCCGTAAAGGTCCATAGCCCCACTGGCAGGTCGATAGACAGTCCGGTGATGACCTGCTCTGTGCCTTGCAGAACACCAAGGCCCCGGGTTTCTCCACTCTTCGGATCGCGCGCCGCGAGGGCGACCTGCGCGGGCCGTGCGGTGCCTTCCGCTTCTGCCAGAACGATCTGGGCGGTTACGGTGCCTGCGGGTTCTGCTGGGGGCGCTTCGCTTACGCGGGTCAGCGCGATCGAAAGGGCATCGGCACTATTGGCGTCGAGATATTGGCCCCCGGTGTTAGTCGCGAGACACTGTAATTGGGCACGGTCTGCGGCGGATTGAATGTCGAAGCCGATCACATGCGCCGTGAAACCAACCCCAAGCCGCTCGAGCTCTGCTCCGACAGCGCAAGGGTCCAGATCGCAGGTCTCTATGCCATCCGTGAGCAGCACGACGGTTGCTGCATTTTCGGTGTACTTCAAGGTCTGCGCTGCCATGCGTACAGCCTCGGACAGTGGTGTTTTCCCTCTTGGTACGAGACGTTGCACTTGCGTTGCCAGCGATTGTACGCCGCTGGCTAACGGCGGTTGCAAAAGCTCGATGTCCGAGCAGTCGCCCTTGCGACGATGTCCATAAGCAATCAGGCCCACCGCTTGCTGAGAGTCCACCCAGCCCTCCGAAATATCTGAAAAAACGTCGCGCGCGATATCGATTTTCGCCACGCCGTCCACTTGCCCCCACATGGAACCAGACGCGTCAAAGACAAACATGAGATCAGCACTCTGCCCGTCCTGGGCATAGGCAGCGGCTCCGATGAATGTATGAACAGTCATTGAAATACCGAGCCAGATTGCCCGCGTGGTTTTGCCGTACATTTCGTGATGCCTCCAGTTCATTTTGCAGTAGAACTAGAGGGTTTGGAAAGCCGGTTCATACCCTAATTGGGGTATGGCCTCATCGGTGTTGATCCACGGCCTTAATGATGTGGTTCAGGATGAATTCTGTTTGCTGATAAATCATCAGGTCAGCCGTGTTTTCAACCGGAACGACCGTGATGTTCTGGTTGCGGTTTTCGAGCTCTTGGTACTCGTCCAGATCAAAAAGCCCGTCTTCCGTCGGAACAAGGCTGCACATCGAAACGGCCAAGCGATCTATGGCATCATCAACGGGGGCATGAAACATCTGCATATCCCGCACGAAGGTGCGCGTGCCCTGCACGGCCAGATGGGCACAGGCGTCCCGAACAAGCGTGGCCGTTTCGGGACTGCGACAGATCTGAAGATCAAGCGGCGTCGATGCGTGGGCGCGTTCCAAGTACCAATCCAGACCGTGCTTCTGCATCATGCGAAAACCGAGCTTTGCGATCAGCTCCAATAAGTCCGGCGCATATTTCCCCAGACGCAACAAGGTTGCCTGCGGCACAGGGAGCTTCTTAAACGCCGCACGGTTTAGACAGCCGTTAAATCCGACAGAGACCAGAGCGCAAAACTTGCCAGGGTGCAGATCTTGTTCAGCCAAAATAGGGATAATGCCATCAGATAGCCCAACACCAACACAATTGCTCAGACCTAAAGCATTCATAAATTCCTGTAAAAGGGCGCGATTGTCATCGAGCGGTGACAGGGCTTCATCCATCGAAGAATTCCCATAACCCGGGCGCGACGGGATCAGCAGCTTTATACGTGCTTTGGACAAAATGACCTCGGCTTGTGTGGGCAGCAAATACCCCATGGCCATACCGCGCAAGAATAACACAGGGGTGCCTTTGGGGTCGCCCATCCAGGTCCAGGCGATCTTGCGGCCTTCCGGCGTCACAATGATTTTTTCACGATCCAAAGGGTCACGCCATGTCGATCTCAGCCCCCTTGTTTCAAGCAACTGACGGCTTGCAACCATTGCAAACAACCGGATCAAGTCGGCTTGTGAAGACGCGCCCGTTTTGAACAGGATTGTTTTCATCTGTGTCCGGACCGTGTGTCGCGACACACCACGCTTTTGTGCAACGGCGCCCAGATCACAGAGTTGAAAAAACTGACGTCCCACCTCGACTTCTGCATCCGTTAAATCAAACGCCTGTTTCAATCTATTTGACGTTGCAGACGACCAAGCCAGTTCCAATGTGCGAATGGCGATATAGGGTTTGGACCGGTTTGGCAGCCACGTCAGGAAAACCTCGGCATGAAAGGATGCGTCGTCTTTACCCTGATCAATAATATGGATTACGGATTGCGCAGCGTTGCCCCTTTGATTGGCGGCCCTGACAACCGCATCAAATATTTTGCGCGACGCTGGATCCACGCGATCCTCACTAAAGAACGCGCCGGCGTTTGTTCCGAAACTATCGATACCTTCGACATTGATTGATGCAACGCGCAAGTCAGGGCTGAGCACAACCGCGGGTCCAGCCACCTCCGATACAATCCGTTCCAGTGGGTCGCTATACTCGCTGATATCCAGACGATCCAAAGTGTCGCCGGCCGCGTCCAATTGGGCAATAAAGGCACTGGCAAATTTGTTCCCCCAACTTCCGTCAGTATTCTCAACTGCGTTCAGCTTCTGGTTCCAATTGATGATCAGCTGGTCGAAAGCATTCTGATCGACAATAGACCGGAACGTGTCAGAGACAATTTCAAGATCGAGATTGCTAACTACTTGTTCGCTATCTTCCTCCATTTTTCTGTCATCATTCATCTAGAGTAGCCGCTTAATTCCTTAGGTCTAACAGCGCTGTAACTAACCTAGAAATGGCAGAAGACAAAGAGAAGCTATTGGTCGAAAACTACAGAATGCTCGAACGACCGGTTTTCCACTGCAAGGCAGCACGGGCTTCTTCGCATTTGCCGCAATTTTCGCGCTGCGAGCGCGCGCAGCA
>DDMF01000107.1:6086-13117 GCA_002340515.1 Rhodobacteraceae bacterium UBA2553
GAAAATCCAATTCACAGGTTGGGCTGATACTGTTGAAAAACTCCGTTTTTGGCAAAATCGGTGAAATTTTTGTCCGTAGGGCGCCACCAACTTTTCGAGGCGAGGGGTTCGGCCAATTTGGCCTTCTGCCGCTCATATGGCAGCTCACTGCGCCTTATCGCAGTTCTCATCTGACTTTTCCGTATCTCGGGTTCTTTCCGAAAAATCACAACATCTGAAAATTGGAGTTTTTCAACAGAATCGGCTCTTTGCCGCCATTAGGTCGATCGCAGCAATTTAACATCACGTGCGGACTGCCATGAGCACGGACGGCCCATTGCGGACTTTGACCACCCCCACAGAATGCTGCGGTGCGGCCCGTCGAAGGAGACATTCGCTGCGATCGCAATGTAAGTCTATCGACGAACTCACAGACTGCGGACAAACCGACCTTCGAGGTTTTTCAACCAATGGCCGCTCCTCCAACGCTGCCCATACAGCGAAGTGCAGCAGGACGGGAGGCCGTCATTCGCTGCAGGCGCGAACTCTGATCGTTTGGGCGCTGAAGGGGACATTGGCATTGAACTCAGTCAATCGTTGTGTGGAAAAACTATCGAGACATTGAGATCTGAACCGTGTTCGCAATCGGTTGAAGCGGCGTTGGTAGTAGACAAGGCTTCTGAATTCGCAACCCTACGATTTGAGCCCGTCTTTGCGCCGCTTGTTATCGCTGGCGATATATTTAAAACTCGCTTTTTGACCCGTTCTCTTGACGTGTCATCAGCTCGATCCGACTACTGCGGGCACTACTTAATCTTGCATGCAATAACGTTGCATCGCCCGTGCTTACCGTGTTGCGCAACATCGCGAGCTGTGCTTCAAATTTGGCAAGCACGTCCAACATCGCGTCCTTGTTGCCCAAGAAGATATCCCGCCACATGTTTGCATCCGATGCTGCGATGCGTGTGAAGTCGCTGAACCCGCTTGAGGAATACAACAACATTTCGAACGGGCTTTGGTTTTCTGCATCCTGTGCGGCGCCCATCATTGCAAACGCGATCAAGTGGGGCACGTGGCTTACGAGTGCGCAAATCTCATCATGGGATGATGCGTTGATCCGTTTGGTACGCGCGCCCATTGCCTGCCACAAGGCCTCGACCTTTAGTGTGGCTTCACATTCCACATCGTGTTGCTGGACGATGAAACACCATTTTTTATCGAATAATGTCGCGAAACCCGCCCGCGGGCCCGACTTTTCAGTTCCGGCCATTGGATGGGTTGGCACATAGGTGACGTGGTCCGGCAAGTGTTGCTTCACATCTGCGAGCAGAACCGATTTGACCGACCCTACATCACTGATCAAACACCCGGGTTTGAGATTCGGGGCCGCCGTGGCGGCGACCCCGCTGATTTGAAACACCGGCGTTGCGATGATGACCAGGTCCGCATTCTGCACGGCCTGTTCGATCGATCCGCACACTTCATCACACAGATTGATTACGCGGGCGTCTGATCGCACCGTTGCAGACATATCATAGCCTGTGATCATGCTGTTGGGCTGCGCCAGACGCAAAGCCCGACAGATCGACGACCCGATCAGACCAAGCCCGATAATGCAAATCTTGTCAAAAATCATCACGCCCCCCGTTCACGCTGCAGTGCCGACAAGGCGAAAGCGGTTGGACTTTCCGACGCCGAGGATGCGGCTTTCGCCATGCTCCAGCTCTACAACCGAGCCAGGATCATCCTGGACGATCTCAGCCAAAGACACGCCACCTTGTGCGATCAGTCGTTTCGCATTTTTGCCGGATGAGGCTGCTTTTACCTGCAGCATGACATCTACCAGTTTTGTCGGCCCCGCCAGTTCCAAGGTTGGCAAGGCATCCAAGGCTTGTTCATCCCGACCGCCTTGCGCAAGGTTGCTTGCTGCGCGGGCTGCTTCGCGTCCGTGACAAAGGGTTGTCACCTCATTGGCGAGCATGATTTTGGCGTCGTTTAATGCCGCACCTTCGCTGTGTGCAAGAGCTTCGCATTCGGCGACAGGCAGCTCAGTGAACAGTTTAAGGAACCGAGCAACATCGCGATCGTCCGTATTGCGCCAAAACTGCCAGAACTTGAAGGGCGGCGTCTTTTGCGGGTCGAGCCAGATCGCACCGGTCGCGGTTTTGCCCATTTTTGTGCCGTCCGCTTTGGTCAGAAGTGGTGTGGTCAGGGCAAACACCTCAGTGCCCCGCACACGGCGCGCAAGATCAATGCCGTTTACGATATTGCCCCATTGGTCCGATCCGCCCATCTGCAACCGGCAGCCTTCTTGTTCGTAAAGTTCAAGAAAATCATAAGCTTGCAGGATCATGTAGTTGAACTCAAGGAATGACAAAGATTTTTGATCTTCCAGGCGGCCGCGCACGGAATCAAACCCGAGCATCCGATTGACCGAGAAGTGCACGCCAATGTCGCGCAAGAACGACAGGTAGTTCAGCCCATCCAACCAATCTGCGTTGTTGCGCATCACGGCACCGTTGGACGCCTCATTATAGGTTAGGTAGTTGCCAAAAACCTGCTGCATATTGGCGATGTTGGACTGGATC
Organism: Rhodobacteraceae bacterium UBA2553; assembly: GCA_002340515.1. Lineage (GTDB taxonomy): Bacteria > Pseudomonadota > Alphaproteobacteria > Rhodobacterales > Rhodobacteraceae > Aliiroseovarius. The sequence goes on from DDMF01000107.1 coordinate 8,654, forward strand.
TCTTCCTCGCTCAGCATCGGGCGTTCGTCACTGCGGTGCGATGGATCGCCGACCTTTGTCGTGCCCCCGCCCATCAATGTGATCGGGCGATGCCCTGCTTTTTGGAACCAGCGCAACATCATGATGTTGACCAGGTGACCGACGTGCAAGGATTGCGCCGTAGCATCATACCCGATGTAGGCCGTCACCGGGCCATCGCCCAATGCGCGGCGCAACTCGATTGTGTTTGAACATGAATGTACAAACCCGCGTTCTTCCATTGTTGTCATAAAATCTGTCATTTCGACACCTTTCTAAGGTTTAAGTCGTGGATGAAGCCGTGGGCGCCAATCGCCCACGGAATTGATGTTTGAAAAGGCGCGTTGATTAGCGCGGCACCAGCAGTGCAAACGGCAACATGTCCGTTTTAGACACGTATTTGACCACCTGATCCGGGGCGACGTGGCTGCCCACGAATTCGGCGGTGATGAAACCGCTGGTGCGCCCCAATTCCTGGTGCAAACGCTTTGCCGTTTCGGGCGCGCGCTCGTTTGAATTGACGTATTCGAAGACCGTTGGCGTTGGGCATCCCGCTGCGAAGCGTTCCGCTGCCGGGTGCACCGCGATGTAGTAGGGGTCGCCTTCGCCGAACTGCCCGTAAACAAACGGTGGTGCGAGGTCTTCAAACAGCTTGGTCATCTTCATATCAGCCCAAATCGCGGAGGATTTGGGATAAAGACAACACATCAACAACAGATCGCCCGGCTGATCGGGGTCCATCACCATGGCCGCAGCCTCTTCGTAGGTTTCCGCACCCAAGATCGTCATATTTGGCAAGCGGCGGTGCGCCGTCACCATGCTGACCGTCAGCTTGGTATAGGGGTTCCCAAGCGTGACCAGCGTTAAACCCGTCAGGTTTGGAAACTCATAGACCGTGTCGTCTGGTGTCATCGGATACGGTCTGTCTTCGTCGGTATCTTTTGGCATTCATAGTCCTCCAAATCGGACCCGCGCGTTGCGGCGGATCACCTGATTGGAGACTAGGCCAGAAACTGAATCGGAAAATCTCGGTCGGTCTCTAGGCCACAGCGCCACAAAGACTGGTTTCACCCAATCCGCTAGAGATTACCTTGAGAATTGAGGACAATTCAGCAGTTTTGGACGGTGTCGTTTCTTTGGGGTGGACAATCGGCGCCTACGATTCGGGGTGTCAGGACTTGGAAAACCAGTCCTTTGTGGTCAGATAGGCAGCGGCAAACCCGGGTGCAGCCCAATCCGCAAACTTGGCGGGCAGGCGCTGTTCTGTATCGGCAAGGCTTGCAAAGTCCTCGGTCTCGGCGTGTTCGTGTTCCCAGCTGAGGAAGAAATCGACCTGTTCGTCGACAAAGATCGGCACAATGATTTCAGGGCGCAACACAAAGGCATCTACGATCGTGTAGATTTGGCGATCATTGATTGTGTCTGCGATCTTGTCAGCTTCATCTACCGCCGCTATCGATAGGGGTCGTTCTTCGCCGTTGGGCAGTTTTACGACCAGTTTCCCAGACGCGATCTCGTGTTTGACCTCTAGGATGATTTTGTCGCAATAGCCGCGCAGTTCGTCCGCGGCCATTGGATCACCATCATGGCCGACACCCTCAAGAAAGTTAATCTTATTGGCAAATTTGAAGGCGTCCGCGCGCAGTGTTTCCTCAAGCATTTCCTTCATGCAGTAGGTCGCAAAATCTTGCGCAGTGAGGTCATTTAGCCTGGTCACCCAACCTTCGGCGAATTCCAGCATACCAGCAGGACAACAATGCAGCTTTTTCGCATCCGCCTGCTTTTTATCGGATCCGCGCGCAAGCAACATGCGCAACCGATTGTCTGGCAAGCGTTGGAAAATGGGAATGCTAAACGCCATTCCCGCATGATAACTTGAAAAATCACCACGCCTGATCCCATCTACGCGCGACAGCCATTCTTTTACGACATCTGAGGTCAACAAAAAGGTGTCGCGTTCATCAACGGACGCATCTTTCAAGGCGCCCCAGCCTTCAAGGATTTTTGCCTTCAGGTAATCGCAATCATCAATCAATTGGGTGTAGACCGTTCGCGCCAACTCCCAACCGTCCTGCGTCGCTTTTACAAGCCTGTATATCTGCCCGGGATACACAAGTTTACCTTGCGCAATGCGCCGTGTTTTGAGGGATTCCGCCCCACGATCAGGCGGCGGCAATAAATCATCGGAAATTGGAATCGGCAGGTTGAACGCCGCTGTTGTAGCCTTGGACATCACATGAAACGGCAGCCTTGCGCCCAATTCGGATACTTCGAAAAAGCCGTCCAGTTCGTCAGGATAAAGCCGCACCAGACTGTCGATCAGGTCAACAATCCGTGCATAGCCTTCGGCCTCATCATAGCTGGCCTTGGCAAGAATATCATTGTCGATGCCCGCCTGCAGCACAGGATCGCGCACAAGCCGCGTTGGCGTCTTGGGGCTAAACGCACGGCCATAGCCACGCACCGTTTTAATGGGGTTCTTCACATCCAGCGTTTTATCGGCCATCAGGTCTTTAATCAGAACCCCCGCCTGCCAAACGCAATTGTCCATGGACGATGTGATGCCTGTTACTTCAAAAAGGGTTTCATTGGTGACGACATCTGGCGAGGCCACAATCAACGTTTCCAGCGCGCGCCCAACAGTCGAATCTTTAAGATACTTGTGGTTCGCTGTTTGAGTGCAGGTCAACAACCCGTCGACTGTGTCCAAGACGAAACTGTATTGGGCGATGTCAAAATGGATTCTATCGTTGGGCACTGGAATCTCCTGCAATATTGGTACACTGCCTAGATGCTCCTAAACGTTAAAGTACTATTTAACGTCATCGGTACGGTTGAAATCCATGGCTTGGATTGCACCTTTACTTTTAAGGGCAGATACTGCTCTCTTCACATCTTGCGCATTATTTAGATCAGCAATTAGAACAGCATCGTCCATAGCGATGGCAATAATGTTTTTCAAACCAATCCCTACAATCTCAATATGTTTGCTATCTGCCCGCAGTAACGTGTTTTCACAATCGATAGCAGTGGCTCCTATAGCCGCTACCACACCTTTTTCATCTGGGTTGCTTTCCCTCCAGACAGCGTCCCATCCTCCTAAATCAGACCAAAAGGCATCGAACGGAATGACTGATAGATTGGGCGCGTGTTCCATCACTGCATAATCCACTGAGATGTTATCTGCTTTTCTCCATGGTTTGGCGGCAAGACGGATGAACCCAAGATCGTTTTCAGCTTGAGCCAGCGCGGATTTAACCGAATTCATCATATTCGGCGCAAATGCAGCAAAACTCTTCAGGATGTCCGCAGCTTTGAATAAGAAAATCCCTGCATTCCATTTAAACGTACCAAGAGCCAACATTTCCTTTGCCCGAACTGCATCAGGTTTTTCGATAAAGCGTTTAAGTGCGATAGCGTGACCTTCACCGTTTGGTTCTTCAGAAAGCTCAAGATAACCATACCCGGTTTCGAGATGGGTTGGCGTAATGCCAAAAGTCACGATTTGACCATTGTCCACGGCCACAACACCTTTCGCCACAGCTGCATGAAAAGCTGTAATATCCGGAATGACATGATCCGATGGAGCCACCAATAAAATCGCCTCAGGATCATTGGCAGAGGCGTGTAGTGCAGCGGCAAGAATTGCAGGTGCCGTATTGCGCCCCTCAGGTTCAATCAAAATGGGCCCCGGATCAATGCCGACTGCCTGAAGTTGCTCGGTAACGATATATCGGAAGTCTGCGTTAGTGAGCACCATAGGCTTTTGAAATTCGATTTCGGCATCTTTACCTGAGAACCGCAAAGCTGAGGCCTGGAACAAGGTTTCTTCACCAAGTAATGGTACAAATTGTTTTGGATAAGTCTTGCGCGACAATGGCCAGAGCCGAGTACCAGAACCACCGCAAAGTAGCACAGGTGTAATTTTTGTTATAGATTTTGTGTCGATCGTTGCCATAATCTCTACTTATCCCCTGTACCTTTTTTTCGGACTGTTACAACTTCAGCCGCTATATGCACTCTAAGCGGCATCCCTGCCACTGATTGGGTTTATAACCAAGTAGTTTTTGTGGCCAAAAGCACCCGGTGAATTGAGCGGTCATGAAGGCTGTTGAATAACCCCAAATTTCCATCGATGAAATAGATGTTACACATTTTTGAACAAGGGTATTGGGCTCTAAGCCCCTGCGAACGTCATGCTTGAGAACGTAACTCGACATCATGTCTAGCGTTCAGCGATGGGTTGCAAAGTCGGCTTTTGATAAATGCGCTACCGCGAACCACTGCGGCTGCAACGGCAGCTTCGAGTCGTTTTCTGAGCCAATTTTTAGACCGTTCCCAGATCGGACATTCGTGCTTGCCGCAGCATCGGTAACTCTGGGCTCAAGGACGAAGCCGCTCGCGCGGCAATGGTGCTTGTTGCGGGTGTTTTGCGCTGACTTTAGC
>DDMF01000101.1:0-6960 GCA_002340515.1 Rhodobacteraceae bacterium UBA2553
ATGGCCGTGGCCAGCGTGCATCCGGTGCCGCGTTTGCTTTGCGCCAGTCGGGGGAGGCCAAATCGCCGATGACCTTGTTCTTCAAAGAGCTGATCGCAGCAGGCGTCCCCCCAGCCATGCCCGTCTTTTATCAGCACCGCCTGCGCGCCGTGTCTGCGCAAAATACCTGCCTGCCGGGACAATTCTGCGTCCGTTTTTGCAAGGGGACGGCCGCTGAGCATGGCCGCTTCGTCGAGGTTGGGGGTCAGCAGCGATGCAATTTGGAACAGGGGCGCGACCCCATCGAGCGCGCTCAGGACACCGCCGGATGAGGATTTCAGAACCGGGTCCAGAACAATGGGTAAATCTCGCCCGTTCATCGCGCAGGTGAGGGCGTTTGTGATGGCCAAACCCGCGGCGTTGCTTCCGACCATCCCAATTTTGATGGCATCCGGTGGGGTGTCCGCGAACCCCGCTTTAATCTCAGCGCAAATGACGTTTGCGGGCAGCTGGTGGATCAGGGAAACGGCCGAATTGGTTTGCGCTGTGACGCAGGTCACAACGGGTTTGGCAAGGCATCCGTGATCCTGCGTGACTGCGGCATCGCGGGTCAGACCTGCGCCGCCGCTGCTGTCAGTGCCGCCGATGAGCATGATCCGCTTCATTCCAAATCTCTCGTTCTGGTTGGATGTTGATGTTTGCTTTCTTTATTTGTTTCCCGTGTGTTACGTGTGTTATGGAAGTGGAGATTGATGCTCGGGGCCGTCATGAGGCGCAAGCCTTAAGCCAAAGGCGGGTGCGGGCTTCGGGGTCGGGGGCGTGTTGAATATCTGTCACGACCGCTGCGCTGTCAGCGCCTGCGGCAAAGACATCGGGCAGACGTTCGGGGGTTAGCCCGCCGATGGCGACCAGCGGCGTTTCCCCGGCCATCGCCTTCCAGCGCGTCACCCGGTCAAGCCCTTGCGGTGCCCATTTCATCTTTTTCAAAAGGGTCGGGTAGACCGGGCCGAGGGCCACATAAGCGGGATCATGAGACAGAGCGCGCTCCAGCTCATTTTCGTCATGTGTAGACAGGCCAAATCGGACCCCGGCCCGGCCCAGGGCGGCGAAATCCGCACCGTCCATATCCTCTTGCCCCAGATGCACATATCCGCAGCGCAGATCCAATGCGGCCTGCCAATAATCATTCACCACCAGTTGCGTGCCATAGACGGCACAAAGATCGCGGGCACGGGCGATTTGGCGATAAATTTCAGAAGGCGGCTGGTTTTTAAGCCGCAATTGCACCAATTTGACCCCCTGTGGGATCAGCAGTTCAAGCCGTGCCACATGACCCACAATCAGATAGAATTTTTCCATTATCCCAGTTCCGCCAAGCCAAGGATCGGGGTAGAGGGCACCGCCATGTCACGCCGCTCCATTGGGCCTGCCTGAAAGCCTGCGCGCCCGGCTTTGATCGCCAAGGCCATCGCGCGGGCCATGCCAACCGGGTCGCCGGCCTTGGCGACGGCGGTGTTCAGCAACACCGCATCCATGCCCAATTCCATCGCTTGTGCCGCATCCGAAGGGCGGCCGATTCCCGCGTCCACGATCAACGCTGTGTTGGGGAAATGGGCCCGCATCGACAGCAGTGCGTCGGGGTTTCGCAGCCCTTGGCCAGACCCGATCGGTGCGCCCCAAGGCATCAAAACCTCGCACCCCGCATCAATGAGTTTCTCGCCGACCACAAGATCATCGGTTGTGTAGGGGAACAGTTTGAACCCGTCCGCCGCCAGCACCCGGGCCGCCTCGACCAAGCCAAACACATCCGGTTGCAAGGTGTCGGAATGACCGATCACTTCGAGTTTGAGCCAGTCGGTTTCAAACATTTCGCGCGCCATTCTGGCGGTTGTGATCGCCTCTTGGGCGGTGTGACACCCGGCGGTGTTGGGAAGGATATGACAGTCGTTTTGCTGTAGCAGGTCAAAGAACCCTGCGCCGGATCCGGTTGCGGTTTCCCGACGGAGCGAGACGGTGATGATCTGGGTGCCGCTTGCCTCGATGGCCGCGTTGAGCACAGTCGGCGAGGGGTATTGTGCGGTGCCCAACAGCAGGGGCGATGTGATTTCTGTGCCATAAATTTGCATTGCTTATCCTCCTTGCATCGGGGCCAGAACTTCCAGCTGGTCGCCATCAACCAGCGCCACATCTGCGCGCGCATCTCGTGGCACAAATAATCCATTTACCGCTGTTGCGAGGGCCGGGTTGGTAAAGCCAAGCTTAGCCAAGGCGGCGGTCAGGGCGAGGGTCGGGCTGGGGTGCGAAAGCTCATGCATCTGCCCGTTCACTTTGATTTTCATAGGGTTTTTCCTGAAAATATTGTGTTGCCAACTGGCCCGCCAAGGCGGGGGCCAGCAGAAATCCATGTCGGTAAAGGCCGTTTACATGTGTGGTATCGCCCTGCTGTGTCAGGCGGGGGATGTTGTCGGCAAAGGCGGGGCGCAATCCGACCCCTGTCTCGATCAGGCTTGCCTCGCCAAAACTGGGATGCAGGGCAAATGCGGCCCCCAATAACTCCAGCATCGAGCGCACCGTGATTGGTCGCCACGAACTGCTTTCAATCATCGTCGCCCCGATCATGTAGACGCCGTTGCCGCGCGGCACGACATAAAGCGGGATGCGGGGATGCAGCAGCCGGACGGTACGGGTCAGCGTCACATCGGGCGCTTCGATCACAGCCATTTCCCCGCGGATCGGGCGCAAACCGGGCAATCCCGCGGCCATGCCCCGGCAATCCACATCAACGTTCTGGGGCGCCATAGTGTCATAGCGAATGTCGACGCCAAGGGCTTGCACCGCCGCCGTTAGATCGATCAATGCCTGCCGCGGGTCGATATGGGCCTCGTCTTTGAAAAACAGCGCCTGACGGAAGCGGCCTTCCAATGCCGGTTCAAGCCGGGCGAGCGCTTCGCCATCAATCAGCCGGTGGTGATCTGTGCGCTGCGCAAACCGGACAAGCTCCGCGCGGTCGCGCGGTGGGGCCACAACCAACGTGCCCCGCGTTTCAACATGGGTGATATTTTGCCACCATTTGATGGCACCTGCACCCAGCTGAACCACTTCGGCATCGGCAATCTCGCCTTCGCACCACGGGGCGAGCATGCCGCCGGCAAACCACGAACAGGGGTTGTCCGAAGGGGCGGCGCCTGCCTCGAACAAAGTGACATTTGCCCCCCGTCTGGCAAGTTCCCATGCGCAGGCAAGACCGGCCACACCTGCGCCTGCGATGGTGATCATTCGCCCGGCTCTGTCACCAGCGTATCGACGGGCATGTAAAGATCGCCACCCACGCGGTATTTCGCGGACATTGCCGCCATGCCTTCTTTCTGCGCCTCGGCCCGAATGTCGTGGCTGATCCGCATGGAGCAGAATTTAGGCCCGCACATGGAGCAGAAATGCGCCACTTTATGCGCCTCTTTCGGAAGGGTCTGATCGTGGAAATCGCGCGCGGTGTCCGGGTCCAGCGACAGGTTGAACTGATCTTCCCAGCGAAATTCAAACCGGGCACGAGACAGCGCATCATCGCGCCGTTGTGCGCCGGGCAGGCCTTTGGCCAGATCGGCGGCATGCGCGGCGATTTTATAGGTGATCACCCCGGTTTTAACGTCGTCTCGGTCGGGCAGGCCCAGATGCTCTTTCGGGGTCACATAACACAACATCGCACAGCCAAACCAGCCAATCATCGCCGCCCCAATGCCGGATGTGATGTGGTCATAGCCGGGCGCGATGTCGGTGGTCAGCGGGCCGAGTGTGTAAAAGGGCGCCTCGTGGCAACACTCCAACTGCTTGTCCATATTCTCTTTGATCTTATGCATGGCCACATGGCCCGGCCCTTCGATCATCACCTGACAGTCTTTGGCCCAAGCGATTTTGGTCAGCTCGCCGAGGGTTTCCAACTCGGCAAATTGTGCTTCGTCATTGGCATCGGCAATCGATCCGGGACGCAGCCCGTCGCCCAGAGAGAACGACACATCATAAGCGCGGCAAATGTCGCAAATCTCGTCAAAATGCTCATAAAGAAAGCTTTCTTTGTGGTGATGCAGGCACCATTTGGCCATGATCGACCCACCACGAGACACGATGCCCGTGACCCGGTTCACTGTCATCGGCACCATATGCAGACGCACCCCTGCGTGGATGGTGAAATAATCGACGCCCTGTTCGGCCTGTTCAATCAACGTGTCGCGAAACACCTCCCATGTCAGGTCTTCGGCGATGCCATTTACCTTTTCCAAAGCCTGATACATTGGCACGGTGCCGATCGGCACGGGGGCGTTGCGGATGATCCATTCACGGGTGTTGTGGATGTTGCGCCCGGTCGACAGATCCATGACGGTATCGGCGCCCCAACGGATCGACCACACCATCTTGTCCACTTCCTCCTCCATCGAAGAGGTCACGGCCGAAGTGCCCATATTGGCATTGATCTTTACCAGAAAATTGCGCCCGATGATCATCGGTTCAGCCTCTGGGTGGTTGATGTTGGCGGGGATGATGGCGCGCCCGGCGGCCACCTCGTTGCGTACAAATTCTGGTGTTACATAATCGGGGATATTTGCCCCCCAATCATGACCATCCCGCGGCGTGCTTGTCGCGTCGCGAAGCTGGTTTTCGCGGATTGCGATGAATTCCATCTCTGGCGTGATTATTCCTGCCCGCGCATAGGCCAATTGCGTCACGGCCTTGCCATCCTTTGCGCGCAAGGGGTGGGGTTTCACCGGGTAGTCTGGGGTGAGGCGGTCGCCTTTGACAAAGCCGTTGTCCGCAGGTTGAATATCTCGGCCTTCGTATTCTTCAACATCACCCCGCGCCATGATCCAGTTGCGGCGCAGCGGTGTCAGCCCGCGTTGAATGTCTGTTTGGATGTTCGTGTCGGTGTAGGGACCGGAACTGTCATACACCGGAAGCGGCGCTTCGCCCGCCGTGGGGTGAACTGAGATTTCGCGCATTGGCACGCGCAGATCCGGGTGCATCACACCCTTCACATAGATCTTGCGTGATGCGGGCATTTCACCTGTGGTGATTTTAGGATTGGGGATCGTCATAGTGGTGCTCCTCAAGCAGATAACTCAAAAAGACACCAGATGAGGTTCGGCTTGGGAAACGAGGGACGTATTTGCCCCCCTCAGACATCACACCAACAACAGGGTCAGGTGCGCCCTTAGCTTCCTACGCCAGTGTCAACTGGGTCAGGTTCAAAGGGTCGCGACACTGCAGACTTGCTGCTATTCGCCTCTCAGTCCCTTGGTTGGGACTCCCCTGCGTAGGCTTTGGCTAGCGAATTGAAGCCGCGCGCACAAGACAAATTTCTGGCGTCGCCATTTTTCCGGCAGGGTCTTGGGGGTGGTTAGGGGCGATCACTGGCGTCGCCTAAAAGGCGTTCGGCCACCGCGTAGACATCATCCAGATGGGCGTTCACGGCGGNNGCGGCGCCTGCGGCGTCTGCCTGCCCGGATTGAATGGCATCATGGATCGCTTTCATATGCGATTGCCCAGACTGGCTGCGATCATCGGATGACAGGGTCATGGCGCGCAAACGGCTGATGCGGCCGTTTAAGCGCTGCACGATATCCCATGCAATATTATGCCCAGCACCGTCAAAAATAACGCTGTAAAAACCTGAGGTTGCCCTGAATAGCCCGCCGGGTTGCAAGTTGTTGTAACTTTGATTAAGCGCCTCAAGCGCGGTGGTTAAGCGCGTTGCCAGCTCGGGTGTCATATTGCGCGCGCAGGTGACGGCGGCGGCGGTTTCCAACATGCGACGCACGTCATAGATTTGCCGCGCATCCTCCCAGCTCATTCGCGCCACAATCGGGCCTTTTCCCGGTAGGATTTCGACCAGCCCTTCGGCCTCAAGGTAGCGGATCGTTTCACGGATCACCGTGCGGCTGACGCCCAATTGGTCACAGAGCGGGCGTTCCACCAGACGTTCGCCCGGTTTGAAATGCCCCTCAATAATCGCCTCGCGCATCCGGTCCTGCACGATGTCGCGCAGGGTTGCGGGGGGCTGTTCGATTTTGGTCAGGCTGGGTTTGGTCATGATCTGGCCGCGTGTGATTTCAATCTTTTAGATAGCAGTGCGTGGGGGTGTGAGCAAGATGATTGACATATGGTATTATGGTATACCATCATGCGGCAACGAGACGACTCATGGATCAAAGGTGCCAAATGCCCGCTGAAATTCGTAAAACACTGCTTCACGTCGAAGAAACGCTGATCGAAGGGGGCAAAGCCGCCCCCGTACCGCTGAAGATGATTGCGGCGATTGCCGTGATTAAAAACCCATGGGCGGGACAGGGGTTTGTGGAAGATCTGAAGCCTGCAATTCTGGACTGCGCGCCGGGATTGGGGGAACTTTTGACCAAAATGGTGCTGGAGGCGGCGGGTGGCGGCGACAAAGTCGAAGGCTACGGAAAATCTGCAATTGTCGGCGTGAATGGCGAGGTGGAACATGCCTCGGCCCTCATTCACACTCTGCGTTTTGGCAATCACTTCCGTGAGGCGGTTGGGGCGAAATCCTATCTGGCCTTCACCAACACACGCGGCCCGGCCAATGCGCCCTTGCAAATCCCCTTGATGGACAAAAACGATGGCGGTCGACGCAGCCATTATCTGACCATCCAAACTGCGGTCGCGGATGCGCCCGGCCCGGATGAGATTGTGATTGCGCTTGGGGCCTCCATCGGTGGGCGTCCGCATCATCGCATTGGCGATCGGTATCAAGACCTGAAGGATTTGGGGCATGACGTTGACAACCCAGCCTCTGTGTAACCCTCTTAAATCACTGACGGTTCCTTCGGTGGGGCAGGTTGCCTATCGCGCGGGCGGCAGTCGTGACGCCGCTCCGCTTGTCCTGCTGCACGGTGTCGGTATGCAATCTGCGGCGTGGTCGCCTCAGTTGGCGATGCTGTCGCAGACCCACCACGTTATCGCGCTGGATCT
>DDMF01000101.1:6967-13838 GCA_002340515.1 Rhodobacteraceae bacterium UBA2553
CCCGGCCATGGCGGCAGCGCGCCTTTGCCAAATGGGGCTGCGCTAAGTGATTATGTTGCATGGTTGCACGAAGTTCTAACCTATTTGGATCTTGGCCCGGTGAACCTCGCGGGACATTCCATGGGCGCGCTGATTGCCGGGGGCTATGCGGTTGCGCACCCAGATCAGCTTGCCCGTGTGGCGCTTTTAAACGGTGTGTTTGAACGCTCACTCACAGCGCGCCAAGCGGTTGAAGCGCGTGCGGATGACATCCTCAAGGGGCAATTTGATCTTGAAACGCCGTTGGCCCGTTGGTTTGGAGCGTCGGCGTTTGAACAGGGCATTTGCGCGCAGGTGTCCGGTTGGCTGTCCTCGGTGGACCCGAATGGATATGCCACCGCTTACGGTGCTTTTGCTCGGGGTGACGCGCATTATGCGGATCGCTTTGCGGGCATTGCTGCCCCGCTTCTTGCGCTGACCGGGGCGGATGATCCAAACTCGACCCCTGAGATGTCACTCGCCATGGCAGATCGTGCCCAAAACGGGCAGGCTGTGATCATTGAGGGGCATCGTCACATGGTTAATCTGACCGCCCCAGAACAGGTGAATTCCGCGCTGGCCACATGGCTTTTGCGCCCTATAGAAGAAAGGCAGAGTGATGAGTGAGATTGATCCCCGCGCGCTGCGCAGCGCCTTTGGTGCGTTTATGACCGGCGTGACCGTTGTTACTGCAATTGGCCCGGATGGCATGCCGATTGGGTTCACCGCAAACTCGTTTTCCTCGGTTTCACTGGACCCGCCTTTGGTGTTGGTGTGTCTTGCCAATTCCTCAAGCAATTATTCGGCCTTTGAGAGCGCAGAAGGATTTGCAATTAATGTGTTGTCTGAGGCGCAAAAGGATGTGTCCAACACCTTTGCCCGGCCCGTTGACGATCGGTTCGCTGCCGTGAACTGGCAGGCCGGCCCGCAAGGCTCGCCCATATTTGAGGGCGTCTCTGCGTGGTTTGATTGCACCATGTTCAAAAGGGTAGAGGCGGGGGATCACCTGATCATGATCGGCCAGGTCGAGGCGTTTGAGGCCACACCCGCACCCGGTTTGGGCTATGCCCGCGGCGCATATGTGACGGCTGCGGCGGAGGCCGAGGCCTTGAGATCCGGCGCTGGCTTGGTGGTTTCCGCTTTGATCGAACGTGAGGGCAAAGTGCTGTTGATGGATGACGGGCAAGGCAAACTGACCCTGCCAGAGGCGCATGTGGGCAAAGGTGGCGCGTCAGCTGCCTTGGAAAAACTGATCGCCGCAAGTGGTGTCAGCGCCGAACACGGGTTTATTTATTCAGTTTATGAGGATGATGCGCGCGAACATCAGCATATCTCGTTTCTATGCCAAGCGGCGGAGGGCACCCCGACAAAAGGGGGCTTTACCGAGCTGAGTGAAACCACCCTGATGGACATTGCGGACCCTGCGATGTGCACCATGTTGGAACGCTTTGCCCGCGAAAGTCGGATTGGCAATTTCGGGATTTATTATGGCAACCAGATCCGCGGAAATGTCCGCCCGATCACCTCTGAAGGTACGTAATACATGAAGTTTTCCTTATTTGCGCATATGGAACGCATCTCTCCTGATCAGGACCAGAAGCAGCTGTATGATGAGTTTGTAGAGCTGTGCAAAATTGCGGATGACGGCGGGATGCATGCGATTTGGACCGGCGAGCATCATGGGATGAATTTCACCATTGCACCCAATCCATTGCTGAACCTCGTGGACCTTGCGCGGCACACCAAAAATGTGCGCCTTGGCACCGGGACAGTTGTGGCGCCGTTCTGGCATCCCATCCGCTTGGCGGGTGAGGCTGCGATGACCGATATCATCACCGATGGGCGGTTGGAGTTGGGCATTGCGCGCGGTGCTTATTCCTTTGAATATGAACGCCTTATGCCGGGGATGGATGCTTGGGAAGCGGGGCAGCGTCTGCGCGAATTGGTCCCTGCGGTTCAGGGGCTTTGGGCTGGGGATTACACCAATGAAGGGGAGTTTAATCCCTTCCCGAAAACCACATCTTCACCCCAGCCAATACAGAAAAACGGCCCGCCCATCTGGATCGCGGCGCGTGACCCAAACAGCCATGAATTTGCGGTCTCAAATGGCTGCAACGTGCAGGTCACGCCGCTTTGGAATGGGGACGGTGAGGTGGAAAGCCTGATGGGTAAGTTCAACGATGCCTGTGCGAAATTCTCAGACCAGCCGCGCCCTAAAATTATGCTGTTGCAGCACACTTATGTGGCCGACAGCGCCGAGGATGTGAAACTGGGCGCTGAGGAGTTGAACCGCTTCTATTGCTATTTTGGTGCGTGGTTCATGAATAAGCGCGAGATCACTCAGGGGCTGATCGAACCGCTCACGGACGAAGACATCGCCGCCCATCCGTTTTACACAGCCGAGGCAATGGAGCGGGATTTGGTGGTAGGAACGCCGGATACTGTGATTGAGCGGCTTAAGAAATATGAGGCGTTGGGATATGATGAATATTCGTTCTGGATCGACAGTTCGATGAGCTTTGAGCGCAAGAAAGCATCCCTTGAACGGTTCATCAATGACGTGATGCCCGCTTTTCAGTAAGGTAAAAATATGCAGGAATTTCAGCAATATATAGATGGAAGTTTTGAAAATGGATCAAGCTGTTTTGACAGTCTTGATCCAGCGACAGAACAAGCCTGGGCACGCATGCCAGAGGCCACGCCCTATGATGTGAACCGCGCGGTTGAGGCGGCAGATCGTGCGTTTTTTGCCCCGGACTGGGCGGATATGACGGCGAGCGCGCGGGGAAAGCTGCTTTATAGGTTGGCGGATTTGATTGCGGAAAACGCACCGCGATTGGCGGAGCTGGAAACCCGTGATACCGGAAAAATCATCCGCGAAACCTCGGCGCAGATTGCCTATGTCGCGGAGTATTACCGCTATTACGCGGGGCTGGCCGATAAGATCGAAGGCGCGCATTTGCCGATTGATAAGCCGGATATGGAGGTGTGGTTGCGCCGCGAACCGATTGGGGTTGTGGCTGCGATTGTACCGTGGAATTCGCAACTCTTCCTCTCTGCGGTGAAAATTGGCCCCGCCTTGGCGGCGGGCTGTACCGTGGTTTTGAAAGCGTCGGAGGATGGGCCTGCGCCAATGTTGGAATTTGCGCGCCTGTTTGACCAGGCAGGCTTTCCCAAAGGTGTCTTAAACATCCTCACCGGTGGGGCTGACGTGGGGGCGACCCTGACCAAACACCCGAAAGTGGCCCATGTGGCGTTCACCGGCGGGCCGGACACCGCACGCCATATTGTGCGCAACTCAGCCGACAACCTGGCCTCGACGTCATTGGAATTGGGCGGAAAATCTCCGTTCATCGTGTTTGAGGATGCGGATCTTGAAAGCGCGGTGAATGCGCAGATTTCGGGGATTTTTGCGGCCACGGGGCAAAGCTGTGTGGCGGGATCGCGTTTGGTGGTGCATCACAGCATCAAAGACGCATTTCTCGCGCGATTGGTGGCCAAGGCAGAGCAGGTGGTAATCGGTGCGCCACAAGACATGGGCACCGAAGTGGGGCCACTTTGCACCCAGAAACAAGTGGACCATATTTTGGCGCTGATCAAAACCTCTGTTGCTCAGGGTGCGCGTCTGGTGACCGGCGGGCAAGCAATTGATCGGGAAGGATATTTCTTTCCACCGACCATTTTGGATTGCTCGGATGCGCCCGATGCCCCTTGTCTGACGCAAGAGTTCTTTGGCCCGGTGTTGTCTGTCACCAGTTTTGAGACGGAAGAAGAGGCACTCGCCATTGCCAATGGCACGGATTTTGGCTTGGCTGCTGGGATTTTCACCCAGAATCTCACGCGTGCGCATCGGATGATCCGGCGGGTGCGCTCGGGCATTGTTTGGGTGAACACTTACCGCGCTGTCAGCCCAATTGCTCCTTTTGGCGGGCATGGCTTGTCCGGGCATGGGCGCGAGGGCGGGCTTCAGGCCGCGTTGGATTACACCAAGGTCAAAGCCGTTTGGTTGCGCACGTCCGATGATCCGATCCCGGATCCATTTGTGATGCGTTAGGGCAGGGGAGAGATGCCAATCACCGGTTCATGCGCCCAGATGATCAAGCCATAAAGCGCCAGCCCGACTGCCAGTCTCATGACCCCGTTGAGCGTTGGCAAAAACAGGCGTTTGGTTTGGCTTAGTCGTGTCCACTCTTCCACACCCAGCTGGCGCTTTTTGCGTCGATCAATCAGTTTGACCCCCAAAAGAGAAAACAGCGCAAAGCAGCCAAACATGATCACATGCGCCAGATCCCCGTTGGGCAACAGATGGGATAGCGACCAGATCAGAAGCACCAGCAACAAAGGGTGACGCACCCAACCAATGATCCCGGCTTGATTGGGATCATAACGTTCGTGCCCCCATCCGCCAAAAGACAATGGATTAGGACGCCCCAGTGAGAGCGCCAAAAGAAGGGTGGCCACGCACATCCCCGTAAGGGCGATGTGGTTTTGCCAGTCTGCCCATTCCCACAGGGTGACATGCGGTGCGCCTCGGGCGACCAAAATCAACACAATCAATGCAAATGTTGACAGAGCGCTATAAGCCAACGTGAACCCGGTTGCACCGAGCCACCGCACCAGGCGACTTTTGATCGTAGGACGCGTCGGGAGAGAGTGACTTGCAAAAAAGAACGCAACTCCAAGGATATAGTTGCCCCAATCGCCCATAATCTTAATGCCTCCCATAGGTGGTTTCCCTGTGGTGTACGGTGTTTTGGCCTAACGCTCCAGCCCAATTTTTCCGTGAAAATATGCCGTTATAGGGGGCGGGGTTCGGAAACATATAAGTTTGTGGGGCGTTTTAACCCTGTTTCAACTTGTGCTGTCTTAGGGTGGTGAAAATTGCCCGGCGACAGCGAAATCTGGGGATCAAATTTCGCTCCGGGTTGGGACAAAAAGGGTAAGCAACGATGCTAGAAACAACGACAATCAGGAAAACTCCGCTGTTAAAGTCGGTTTTCTTTAAATTCGCTGCAATGATCTTTTTTTCTGTGGGGATTGCGGGGGTGTCCATGGTGTCATTGTCGCTTCGAAGCAGTGACGAAATTGTGGATCGGTTGTCGGCCGCAAAGGCCTTGGAGGTCACAGGGTTGACCGCTGATGCCTTGGTTGGTGCGTTTCAGATGATGAATGCAAATGGGGTGACGCGCCGGTTGGAACCAATGGTGGACCCCGACGATGTAAATGCGCCGACAATGATTGCAATCGCATCCAATGGGCGAACGCTGACAAGCCTTGGCCCTGAGATCGCCGATATCGAGGCCTTTGATGCCCTCGGGCAAGTGGCATTGGAAAGCGGTGAAGTGCAAACAATGAATTCGGGCCTGTATGTCGCTTATCCTGTTCAGGCGCGTGGTACCGATCGTGTCTTGGGTGTGCTGGCAATCGCTTGGAATGCCAAAAACACGCATGCATTGGTTCGGTCGCAACAGCTTAATACGGTTCTTTTGTCCAGCGGTGTTTTTGTGATCGCTTTGCTTGTGATTATGTGGGGGGTGCGTGGCATCGTAACCCGCCCCCTGTCCGATGTGGGGCGCGCGGTGCGAAAAATTTCGGCCAAGGAATTTGATATTGAAATTCCCGTCGCTAAACGGCGCGATGAGCTCGGCGCCGTGGCTGGCTCGTTGATTAATTTCGCCAAAGACCTTGAAAAAGGTGCCCTTGCGGATGCTGAAAACCGCTTTCGAGGTACCGCTTTTGAGGGTGCCTCAACATGTCTGATGATGATGGATGACACTTTACGGATCAGCACGCTCAACCCGTCCATGCAAGAGTTACTGACTGAGAAGAGCGACGAATTGGCTGCGATGTTGTCGGATTATAATTTGCCGAGCATTGTGGGATCCAGCTTCGAGACGTTTTTGCAGTTGGCTGTTGATGAAAACGGTGTCGACACGTTGGTCGCTGCGAAAGACTTACCCTATCAAACGATGCTGGTGGCCGGGGATCTTCGCTTTGAGGTCAAAGTGAATGTCGTGCGGGATGAAGCGGGGGCCGTGATCGGTTTCGTGGCAGAATGGTGTGATGTCAGCGAGAGCTTTGTGAATAGGGCATTGATGACTGCGATCAATGACAATCAGATCAAGGTTGATCTGAATATGGGTGGCGAAATTTTGGATGTGAACGCCAACATTTGCAATATTTTCGGGCAAGATCGCGCCAGTATGATCGGCAAAAGCTTCGCCTCGAGATTTATGGGCAGCGATGGGGACGCTGACAGTTTTACTGACATTTTGGCCAAACTGAATAAAGGTGAAAGCCGCTATGGTCATTTCACGCTGAAAAATGCCGCCGGGCAGACCATTGTGATCGATGGGGGGTTTGTTCCTGTTCTGGACGTGGACGGATCAGCGATACGCGTTGTATTGATAGCGAATGATGTGACGGATTCACGGCGCGAGATTGAGCGTGCAGAGGAGCAGCGCATTGTGATGGAAGCGTCGCAAAACCAGGTGGTTGATGCGCTTCGCGATGGTTTGAGTCGCCTTTCTGACGGTGATCTGACAGTTGAACTCACCGATGCCTTTAGTGAGAATTACGACCAGCTGCGTGTGGATTTCAATTCGGCGGTTGATAAGCTTTTGGTTGCAATGCGCGGTGTTGTAGAAAATGCTGACATGATCCAGGGCGAGGCGTCTGAGATTTCGAATGCGGCGGATGATTTGTCACAACGCACAGAAAAGCAGGCTGCCACTTTGGAAGAAACAGCCTCGGCTTTGGATGAGTTAACCTCTTCGGTACGCTCGGCGGCGGATGGGGCATCTCATGCCAGTGAAGTGGTTGAAACTGCGCGTAAAAATGCGGAAGCTTCGGG
>DDMF01000160.1 GCA_002340515.1 Rhodobacteraceae bacterium UBA2553
CAAACTGGGGGCGGTTCATTCAGCTTGTCCTCTTCGCTTTCGGCCGCGGCTACCCGTTCCTCGGCTGATTTTGAGCGATCATCGATAGATTGCCAGCGGTCACAAACATCATCCAGCCAGCGTGAGAAAGCCTCATCACGGACATGACTAATAAGTTCCGCCCCTTGTAATGCCACCCCATGGGGCATACCCCTTGCCATTGCGTGAGCCGTTCCCAGCGCATTTTTACCATGGTCAGACTGCAACCAGATGGTGAAGCCTTCCAGCAGACCTTTTTGGGCGGCGCTATCAAGACGCTCACCCAGAACATCCCGCAACCGCGGTGATCCATTGCGTGAACTCATGGCGAGTCTCTGTGTAAGCCAACCTGATAGAACGCACGACACCTGATGCCGATGAAAGAAGCGCGGATTTTCTAAGTTGATATAGGGAACGTTCGGCAGCGCTTTCAAATAATCCCCAAACCGACGGAACGAAGCCTGATCATATCGGCTTCCACGGGCGATTGTGAGTGCGATTGGTGCAACCTGAGCTCGTCGGCCGGCACGGCCCGCACGTTGTTGATAGTTAGCAATTCCGGGGGGCACATTCCTACAAATAACGGCTTCGAGGTCGCCCAGGTCGACACCCATTTCCATGGTGGTAGTGCAGCTGAGAACATTCACATCCCCAGTTCGAAACTTTCCTTCAATCTCGTTTCTGAGTGTTGGTCCGATTGCTGCAGTGTGTTCGCGCGCAATTGCAGCCCCGGGTCGCGAAAGCCAACGTTTCACGTAGTAGTTCCCAACTACGGCTGCGTCAGAATTTGCCGCTGACAATTTCGACACCGAGCCGTTGCATCTGTTAGCAAGACACACGCCTCCGAGGTCGAAAGTCGCCACACGACCGCAGGAATTGCAACGATACCTTTCCGAGATTTCGCCGAGTTTGATTTTGTCGAGGTCAATGACCATCGCCAGGCTGCCCTTTTTTAGGACACCAGTGCGGGGTCGCACCATTTCATTCCAGCACGCTTCGGCAACTGTATCAGCGTCGTGACGTGATAGGCCCAACCGATCACACAAAACCCAAAGCAGGCGAGTTTTGTCGCGCGGTCTCGTCGGTAGAACGCGCCGGATGCGGGTAGCGTTGCTTTCTTTTCGCAATTCCCATGAGATACGGTCAGATCCCAACCCGCGTCCCCAAACAGCCTCATCTGAAAGATCCAATCGACCGTCCAGGTCAGAAATGGCGCGGCTCTGCCTCATCATCATTAGGATCAGACGCGTGACACCTGGAACAAAATCCAACAGATGCACCTCGCCACCTGTTTCAAGACCTTTCTTCACGCGACGCTCGATCTTGTCCAAGCCTTCATGTTCGACCGAAAGCAGGCCGAAGGCCTCGAGCGAACCCCGGCCACGACCACCAAGAGTGATCTCGGCTGTGACAAGGGCCGTCATTCTGTCTTTGAGTTCCGTCCCGGCTAACGGCGCGGATTGGTCACCTCTATCGAATACGCGAAAACGATGTTTCTTTAGGCGCGCACTCGCCTCAGAGTTTGCATCTCTTGAGGACAACGTGTCTCGAAACGATGGCGAGCGGGTCTTTCTCGGCGGGAGGTTTGGGCGCCTTGGGCTGCGGATCGACTGATGGCGGAATATGTTGCGCCACTTGAGTTATGTGCAGGGAATCTGGCACGCCTTTCGGCAGAATTTCAGCGAAGTGAAGAGGTTTGGCGGCAGTTTCGGCCAAACCAGGCATAGATAACTGACTTCCAGCGTCAGTCGGTAAAACAGAGCTTGTCGCATAGGCAGGGGTGCTGACTGCGCAGGGGAGCGTCGCTGCATAGGCGCCTGAGGCTTGGCTTTGCCCAAGTGTCATTTCAGGGCCAACAGCTTGTTCAAAAAAACGGGCTGGGCGATTTGTAGAGACCAAGCTCGCGTCGCTCGCGCTCTTCGCTTGCGTTAAGCAAAACCCGCGTCGCCTCATAGGCAAGTTGCATCCAGTCATCGCTATCGTCCGGGATTTCGATGCCCAGATGTCGCGCGACGTTTTTCAGCGGTTTTCGCGCGACTTTGCGGTTCCGAAGCAGCAAGGCTTGGCGCAAGGTTTCTTGCATCGCGCGCTCTCTTCGCAATGCGAAGTTGGCGGCCTCCGGGGTGCGTTCCTTTTCCAATGCGCGAATTCTGTCGGCAGCTTCGATTTCGAAACGTGCGAGTGTCGTCAGGACGTCCCTGACCTCTGTGGGTGTGAGTGTCATATTGCTCGATATGTAATGGAATGTCAGATTGCTCAGCGCCGTCAGCTTCGTGGCTATCTCAAGCGCTTGCGGAAAATTATGAGTTTTCAATGAGAGTAATACAACGGGGGTTTGAATCTCTGAAAATAAGGGCTTTGGCGAAATCCGGCATTTTTGCATAGGAAGTTTTTGCTTCGATTGGCCCTGTGGCGAGCGCCGCGATTTGAAAAGGACTCCAGATGATTCGACGGCAGAGTCAGCGTGTCTGGCGCAGAGCTGATCTTGCATCAGACTCCGCGGAAAACGGCGGCGCCAGACGTAGCCGGATTTGCGGTATTCGAGGTGGGGTGTTCGTCTTTGTCGAGGCATAGTTGTTCACTCCGTTGTGCCACAATGTGTCACGCGGTGTGCCATTCGCAGTGCCAGAAACGAGAAAAGCGACCCTTAGTGGGTCGCTTTTTCGTATAAAATCAAACCCTTAGAGGGGTGATTGGCTCCGGCGGTAGGGATCGAACCTACGACCAATTGATTAACAGTCAACTGCTCTACCGCTGAGCTACGCCGGAACTGCGCGGTATATAGCGCTGCTCATATCAGCCCGCAAGAGAAGAATTGAAATTTTTCATTTGAAATTCAACGAGCAAAAAACATTCCATTAATCTGCCCTGTAGGGTGATTTGCCAAAAACTACCGTGGCATTTATTACTCCAGCCATAGGCGGCGGAGCTGCTTTTCACATCGTTGAAAATAAACAATAAAATCCTGTGTTGTCTGAATTCAGCGGCTGTGAGCCCAACATCGGAAATTGATAAATGAGCGTTTCTGGCTCATGGTAACCGCCGAATATTGAAAGATGAGACTAATAACTGGACCACGCAAAAGTTCTTGCGAGAAGATCGTCAAAGACATCAAACGCGCCACGCGCAAGTGTTATTCACCTGAAAAGAAGATCCGTATAGTTCTGGATGACCTTTGATGCCAGGACAGCATTGCTGAATTGTGCTGCTGTTAGCGCATCTCTCAAGGCATCCATCAAAATGGTCTAAGGCGCTGCCCGGCAGGGCATTGCACAGCAATGTTCCTTGAGGGATTGCATGGAAGCGGGGGGAAGCGGCTGGTGGGTGATACAGCCTGTGCGGCCATCATGGACCATCAAGGGGTGCGCCGAGTGGTCAGCGGCCTGAAGGAGGCGGCTGCTGAGCAAACGCCCGAACATCGTCTTCCAATGAACTAATGTGTCGGGGCATGGCCCTCAGCCCGTGTGGATTGCAGGCGCACCGCTGGCTGCGGTTGGCTGGACGGCTGCGGAATGCACGCAAACCACGCGCATTCACGTTCATACCCCACCAGTACGTTACAGAAGAGGGTAAGTCGACGACGTGCCGCGACCGAACAGGCGTCCAATCGAACGCATCGACTCCACGCGCGGCCATCGATCCCAAATCTCTGCTTTTTGTTTATCCTTGAAAAATGTCCGGGGGCGGTAGGCCATAGCTTACACTCCATCTTTCCAAAAAGAATAATGTGTTGCGTCGATCCGTTGAAAGCACTGGACAAACCGGACTATCGCAGTGGTATGCCCTGACAGCTATCGGGTGTACCGATGCGTCATTTAGCGGGTATTGATTTTCCTGTCGGTTCCTTGAGGAACGGGCAAAAGCTGTTGAAATCGTAGGGCGCAGATCATCCTCGCCCGAGGACTGTGGCAATTTCGCTTAGGAGTTCCATCTTCTTGATCGGCTTAGCCAGGAAAGCGTCCATTCCAGCCTTAAGGCAAACGTCTCGGTCGCTCCCAAAGGCGTTTGCCGTGAGTGCAACGATCAACGGTTGTGGAATGGGCAGGCCACGAATGGCTTTCGCTGCGCAGACACCATCCATTTCGGGCATGGACATGTCCATTAAGACGATATCCGGATGGTGTTTTGCACAGAGTTCGATTGCAAGACGGCCATTCTCGGCTTCGATTAATTCGACCGAAAGGTCGGACAAATACTTGCGAAGCAGAAGGCGATTGGTGCGATTGTCTTCTGCAACAAGAATGCGACGGCCACGGATCGCGTCGAGGTCCACAGGGAGGTCAGAATGGTCGCGCTCCACTCTCTCTTCGGCGGGTTTCGTGCGTATTTCCAGCGTGAAACAGCTGCCGTTCCCCTTTTCTGAACTCAGGGTGATACCGCCCCCCATCTGCTCTGCCAAACTGCGCGAGATGGTCAACCCCAGGCCTGTTCCCCCATAGGCCCTTGTTGTGGCAGCGTCAGCTTGCGAGAACCTGTCGAAAACTTGTGTCACTTCGTGCGCGTCAAGACCAATACCTGTGTCCTCGACTGCAATGATCAGCCGATAAGGGTCGCTTGCGCAGTTGCCAACCCGAAGGCAAACATGGCCGGCCGCGGTAAACTTAACGGCATTGCCTGCTAGGTTCAGCAAGATTTGGCGCAGCCTTCCGTCATCGGCACGCACCGTTTGTGGCAAACCGCTATCGTAGACAGCCTTGATGGATAAGCCCTTCATCCGGGCCGCTGGGCGCATCACTTCGACAACAGCGTCAATGCACGACTTTAAGTCAAAATCGATGTCAGACATAGAGAGCTTTCCCGATTCCAGACGGGACAGGTCAAGGATATCGTTGATTATGTTCAACAAGGCCTCAGATGAGCTGCGGATCGTATCTAGGCATTGGCGGTCTGCTTCGTTCAATGGAGATTCCGACAATACATCCGCCATCCCAATGATCCCATTCATTGGCGTGCGGATCTCGTGGCTCATATTGGCGAGGAACTCGGACTTAACTCGATCCGACTTCTCGGCAACCAGCTTTGCTTCTGCCAACTCCAACGCGTGAAGTTTGGCTTGGGTAACATCCCGCTCGATCCCAATGACCATCGAGATTGCGCCAGTGTCGTCCAGAACCGGGACGAAACGGGCATCTACCCATATTTTCGCTCCTGTCTTTGTGTAATTTAGAATTTCACTCCTGAAACACTCACCGCGTGATTTATGCTCTGCGATCTTCGCGATCACATCCGGATCGGTCTCGGGCCCATTCAACAGCTCACCGGGCATTTTTCCCACGGCATCTTCCCAGGTGTAGCCCGTCATCCGCGTAAACGCTCTGTTGACCCATATGATCCGGGTCTCGGGGTTGGTCAGAACAATACTATCAGATGCATTCTGTGCCACGGCGGAGAGCAGTTCCAGCTCTTCCTGCTTGGCCTCAAGCTCCCGCTCCCGCTTACTCAGCGCTGAAATCACGCCTTGGCGGATCGTTGACAGATGGCAGGCCAGAAAGGTCGGGACAATAATCAGGATGCCAGCCCCTAAGAGGATGAGCCGTAGCGGCCAAAAATTGTTTGGCCGCGCTGACCAGCCTCCACGCGGAATGGCCGCAAGCTGCCAGGTTCCGACCGGTAGCACGATATCGATAAGCACAGGGTCAGAGTCCAAAGTGGACAAATCTCCGAAGAAAAGTTCCCCACCTGAACCCAGACCATCACGACCGATTAGCGCGATTTCAATTTGCGAGTTTGGATCCGTGACGCCCGTTTTCGCATAGATTGTTTCGACGTCAAGCACAACGGAGGCGATCCCCCAGAACTTCTTTTCACCGCCTTCCTCTACATAGATTGGAAAACGCCCTATGAAACCAAGGCCACCCTGGATGAGCTCAACTGGGCCTGCCAGAACCATTTCTCCACTGTCCCGGACCCTAAGCGCTGCTGCGCGTTGTGCGTCGTTTTTGGTATAGTCGAGGCCCAGTACCGACTTGTTGTCCTCAATTGGGTGTACCATTTGCACAACCAAATCAGGCGCAACAGCAATGTTGAGAAATTCCTCTTTCAGACCGATCGCCTGCGCGGCAATCGCACTGAAACGTTCCTGCTCCAAGTTGGGATTGGTTGAAATGATTGCAACCAACCCACTGACGAGTTGAATGTCCGCGTTGAGATGACCTTCGAGTTGAGAGCGCAACAGGCCTGCTTCGTTTTGAACACTGGCTCGGACATTCTGAAGATGAATGGTCTGGCTTTGGCGGTCAGCAAATATGACAGCACCGGCCACGCCCAAAATGGCCACCAAAACGGGTAGGTAAGCGCGGCTTGGTCGCGTTGTAACTTTTCTTTGGGCCCAATTGTCCAACCCATACTCCTTGCCTAATCGACAGAAAGGTGCCGCGCCGTTGTTTGAATCACCCTCTCAGGAAAACCTTCAAAATTTTTTAATTTACAAACAGCGTTGGGAGGGGCACAGGGTTGGTGGGGGTAGGGGCACTACGGCTCCGCCTCTGAGGTTTCCTCTTTGATTTCAGTTCTCGCTTCCGACGATGGTGGCTATATGGCTGGCCAAAACTTGCGCATTGATGGGGGCCTGACCCGTGCCGTCTGACACCATTTCCGTTGGACCACCCCGTGGGCGCCTTGTCTTTGCGGTCAAATGGGCGCTTCCGCTATTCAAATCATGGGTACACTGCGACAGGGTTTCGGCTGGACCCCCTGGAACAGAGGTGGTCGCGGATTT
>DDMF01000012.1 GCA_002340515.1 Rhodobacteraceae bacterium UBA2553
AATCTAGGACCACCTCTCTGTATGGCCAACAAAGGCTATCAGCCCATCGCCACAACAGGATGCACAGGCAAGATCCGGGAAGCGGTCATGCGGTCCCCTCAGGGGCGCTATCCACGCCTGACAGCAGAGAGCTGCACGGTTGGCATGGCGGACGGCACGCTCAAGGTTCATACCCCGTAAATTTATAACGGCAAGAGCGCTCTGAAAGACGGGGCGCTTTCTTCTTCATCAAACAGAACGGTAAGTTCTGCACGCATTTCAGGAGTTCATTATGCGTATCATAAGCGGTTTTTTTACAATCGGGATCGGTTGCCTTGTCATGATGTTTGGGATCGTTCTGGGGTTCACAATCATTGGATTGCTTTGGGCGTTTCCAGTGGCGATTTCGGGTTATGGCCTCATGCTCAAGGGCTTTGCCGATATTGGCATTGGGACATATCGGGCTGTTAAGAACCGTGGCAGTGACAGAGGCGACAGCTCAACCCCGAAACAGTATCGAAACCTGTAAGCCCCACGATCAAACCCTATCGGGCGATCATGCCGCCCGATAGATCAGCCTTTCGCCTGCAATTTCTGTTTCGGTGTAGTCGAACTCTAGATCACGGGCGATGGCGTCCATGTCGATGTAGTTGGCTAGATGTTCAGGAATATCACCAATCAAGCCTTCATCAACAAACTGCTGTCCCAAGTCTTTCATGTTGTCCACATGATAGATATCGACGTCAAAGTCGGACGGTGACACACTCTCAGGATCAAAGCGGTATCCTGCCTCACCAACGGCGATGACAAACACGGTTTTGTCGTGATCATCCCAGCTTTCGCACGCCTCAAGATACGGCCTGATATTGACCTGATTGATCCCCCACGCCTTCGCCAGATCACAGTCGATATCATCGCCATCAATGAACTGGATCTCGTATTCTTCGACCGGATCACCAAAGTCATTTCGGTTCTTGCTGGCCTTATCGGTGTATTCCTCATGGCTCTCAAAATAGAACCCACTGGCGGTGATATCGTAGGGTTGGGCATGTAAGATCGGCATTGTCTTCTCTCCTCTTTTTGGTTCTGACGGGTTGCGCCTGCAACCGTCTGGCGTCCGCCGAGGAGCGGGTGTTCAAGGATCAAAGGTGGCCCGAAGAATGAGAGGCAGGATCGCAGCCACGCAGAGCTGCAATGTCAAACGTTGTGCGATCTATCGTGCGGCGTGGGCGTTTTGAGGTCCCAAAACGCTGACGTGAAGCGAGCATGGCGAGCCCCCCCCCTTTGATCCGCGTGAGGGCAGCAGCCCTAGCTCTTTGAAGGGATGCAACGCATCCATTTGGCTGGTGTTGGCGCTCTGACATCAGACAAATCGTGATGCGAATGCATCAGTGCGCAGCACTTGGGGAGGGGCAGAGCCCCGTGGGGGTATCCCCCGATGGCCGAAGGCTATTCCGGCGAAAGCCGTCACTCCAAAAAAGGAGTGACGGCGCTCGGTTAGCCACAGTCACCGTCGCCTCTGGGGCAAAGTGACAAGTGACCGCTATGTGACGCGCCCCTTTTTCAGCCGTCCCCATCATTTGCGGACATTTTCTCGAACGCGTGCATCTTCTGGCTTAGCTTCAAACTGTCTTAGGACACACGCATTGGTCAGACAGCCTATCTGACCAATGCCCAGCACCATCTTTCTATCATTTCAAAGGAGACCTCTGATGCTTTATCAGCTTAAACCGCCGTAAGGCGACACACCCATCGACGGGCTGCAAATGCAGCTTCCCTGTTTGACGCCTATGGGCGTCGAGCTGCCCATCTGGGCAATGTGCGGACATCATCAAAGATGGTGCTGCACGGGCCAATACCGCGTTTTGCGGACGTGTCTACCTGCGGGTTTTCTGGTGGCCATCAACACTCACCGACAACAATAAATAATATGAAAGATCCGAGTGTGGATAATCTAACAATGGACCTCGTGCGTCTCACGAAACGCAATAAGGACGGTGCTTTTGGCACCCAGAAGAACCGCCAAAGAGGCCTCACGGCCATGGCATCAGAGCTGAAAGATATCGGTTTTGTCCTGAAATCAGCCAAATCACTTAAACCCAAACATGTCGATGCGCTGGTGTCGCATTGGCGTGATAAAGGGCTTAGCAATGCGACCATTCGCAATCGCATGAGCTGGCTTCGGTGGTGGGCAACGAAGGTGGATAAACTGCCTGTCCTGCACAAAAGCAATGGCGCATATGAGCTACTGGAAGAAAAACAGAGCAATGCCAGCAAGGCATCTGCTCTCACCGCTGGGCAGCTTGAGAAGTTGACAGATCGCCATGTGAAAGCGGCAGTTCTTCTTCAAGCGGCCTTTGGATTGCGCAGGGAAGAGGCGATGAAGTTCATGCCAAGTGAAGCCATCAAGTCGGATTGTATCAAGCTCAAGGGCAGTTGGACCAAAGGGGGGCGTCCACGCACAATCCCGATCACCTCTTATCATCAGCGCACCATTTTGGGGGCGGTGCAGCAGATTGCCGGATTGAGCAGTCTTATTCCGGAGGGGCGGACATATGCACAGCACCTGCGCCTGTATGAGCGCCAAACACAGAAAGCGGGCATCTATCGCCCGCATAGTCTGCGCCATCAGTATGCCCAGATGCGTTATGAAAAGCTCACCGGTATGAATTGTCCTGTGAACGGTGGTCCAAGCCGCATGATGATGGAGGATGCCCAATATGAATTGGACCGGCAGGCACGGGCGAGGATCGCCAATGAGCTTGGACATTCGCGCATTGAGATCTGTGATCTCTATCTGGGATGCCTTCTTAACGAAAGAGCGGCGGCATGATGGTCAGTCTAATCCTGATCGTGGGTCTGCTCTTTATCGGAGTGATCCACCTGCTGGCCTGTGCCGCAAAATGCGTGATCAGCTTTATAGTTTGGCTTTTGAGCTGATCGCGCTATGGTTGCGTCACCCTAGGGCTCACCCCCGGGGCATCGCGATGCTCCTCATCTGAGGAGTATGTGTGATGAAGATGTTGGACAAACGGCAAGTGTCTGAGCGGGTATTGTACTCTCCGCAACACATTGCCCGCCTTGAAGCCGCTGGTGAATTCCCCAAGAGGGTAAAGCTTGGCGGCAACAGGGTTGGTTGGGTGGAAACGGAGGTCACAGGTTAAAACTAGGACAGCTCTTTACCTGACAGAAATGCTCATGTATAGAGCAACTGACAATCGAAACAATGAGGACTGACATGCTCCGCACTTCATTTTACGCCCTGCCATTCCTATTAGGCTCAGCCTCACTTCTACATGCCACGGAGGCCAAGGATGTGTTGGAAAACTACGCCAATATCGCCTTGGCAGGGTATGAGGACAGCCTGATACTTGCCACGTCTTTGAAAGATGCCGTGGATGCACTCGTGGCAGATCCCAATGATGCGACGCTGGCCGCTGCCAAAGAGGCATGGGTACAGGCCCGTGTTCCCTATCAGCAAACAGAAGCCTTTCGGTTTGGGAACCCCTCTGTGGATGAATGGGAAGGCAAAGTGAATGCCTGGCCGTTGGATGAGGGTCTTATTGACTACATCGCCGCAGATCACGGTCAAAACGAAGAAAACCCATTCTCGACAGCGAATGTAATCGCAAATGCAAAGCTGAATGTTGGGGGCTCGATGATTGATGCGGGCAGCATCACCCCCTCGCTTCTTGAAAGTCTTCACGAAGTGGAAGGCATCGAAGCGAATGTCGCCACAGGGTATCACGCGATCGAGTTCTTACTGTGGGGGCAGGATTTATCTGGAACAAATCACGGTGCCGGAGCGCGCCCTGCGACGGATTTCAACACTGAAAATTGCACGGGCGAAAATTGTGATCGCCGCATTCAATACCTCGTGGCCGCCACGGATCTGCTAATTTCTGATCTGGAAGATGCTGTGGCCAATTGGTCCGCTGGCGGGCAGGGGCGCACAGACGTGACCACCGATGCGTCGCAGGGTATTGTGATGGCATTTACAGGGTTGGGCAGCCTTTCCTATGGTGAACAGGCCGGCGAGCGGATGAAATTGGGTCTGATGCTGAACGACCCGGAAGAAGAGCATGACTGCTTTTCGGACAACACTCATAACTCCCATTACTTCGATGGTCTTGGTATCCGGAATGTCTATACCGGTCGCTATGTGCGCGTTGATGGATCTCTGGTTGAGGGGCCGTCGCTATACGATCTGGTACGCGCTAAGGACGCTGTGTTGGGGGACGCGCTATTGGGTGATTTGAATGAAACCATGATGGCGCTTGGCGATATTCGTACGGCGGCTGAGGCCGGCACATCTTATGACCAGATGTTGGGCGCTGAACATCCTGGTGGCGCACTGGTGCAGGCGGCCATCGATAAACTTGTGGCACAAACAAGAAATATCGAGCGTGCTGTTGCTGTTGTCGGGGCGGAAGGTGTTGCAATCGAAGGCTCAGACAGCTTGGATAATCCAAACGCAGTATTCCAATAAGTCGGACATAAGCAGGCTTGTAGTGGGCAGGTTTTGGTCTGCCCATTTCCCTTTTTGGCAAAAGAACCGCGGCTCGCCACATAAAATTTAGAAGCGTCTACCGCTGTATCTAGGGCGGGCCCTCTAAAGATTTATGCGTGAATTTATTTGTGAAAGATTGGGAATACAGTTAATTCAGGAATAGGAAGCTATGCCAAGACTTTGGCTTTAAAGAAGAATTTTGCTTTAAGTGATTTTTCATGTCTCGCTGTCACAAGTGGATCAAATCCAATGTGACGTTGTTGAGGTTTGGTGTAATCGGTTTGGGTAAAATACCCGGATAAAGGATACAAAAGGCTGCGATGATGTCGACCATGTGAATGGAGCGTTATATGCGTTTGCTTAGTCGGTTCTCGATTGCCATCGTTTTACCAGTTGTCATGATTTTGCTCGTGACTTTGTCGGTCGGTCAGAGGTGGTCCTAGAT
>DDMF01000034.1 GCA_002340515.1 Rhodobacteraceae bacterium UBA2553
TTGCCCGCCGTGGGCACCGGAAGGTTCACCGTTTTCGACGCCGTGCCGCGTTGCACAACCCCTGTCATCATCGAGGTCAGCTGATAGGCGGTGATCGCATCCATCACCCGCTCGCGGTCTGACAGAATACGCGGTGCCTCGCCCGGTGCGATATTGGGGTTCTCACAATCGGCGCAATCGCGGCGGTCATGGCGGTACACCGTCTTGCCCCAACGATCCTGCACCCGGTCCACCAGCGTGGGCTCCACCCGCTCGCCGCCATTGGCAAACATCGCGTAAGCCGCCACCATTTTGAACAAGGTGGTCTCTTCCGACCCCAATGAGTTCGCGAGGAACGGATTCATATTGTCATAAACGCCAAAGCGTTCGGCATAGGCTTTCACCGTCTCCATGCCGATTTCCTGCGCCAGACGCACGGTCATCAGGTTCCGCGAGCGTTCAATCCCGGTGCGCAGCGGCGTGGGGCCATAAAATTGCTTCGACGCGTTCTGCGGCCGCCAGATCGTCCCCCCGGATTTCACCTCAATCGGCGCGTCAATCACGATGGTCGCGGGCGAAAACCCACTGTCCAAGGCGGAGGCATAGACAAAGGGCTTAAAGCTTGATCCCGGCTGGCGGGTCGCTTGCGTGGCGCGGTTAAACACCGATGCCTGATAGCTGAACCCACCCTGCATCGCGATCACGCGACCGGTATTGACGTCCATCGCCATAAAGCCGCCCTGCACCTCTGGCACCTGTCGCAAGGTCCAGCGAATAAAGCTGCCGTCCTCGTCTTTGACCATGCGGCGCACATGCACCACTTCACCGACCTTCACCAGATCGCCTGCCACTTTGGCCCGGCGCCCCAACTTGCCGCTTTCCGGGTCAAGGCGCCGCGCCCATGTGACGTCTTTTGCGGGGATCCAATGACCGTCGTCATCCTCATCCACACCTTCGATGCCCACACGCGCATCATTCCCGCCAACCTCCAGCACAACCGCCGCATGCCAGCCTTCGATGTCCCGAGGGAAGGTGGTCTCGGCCAAGGTCGCGCGCCAACTGGCCTCATCACCCAGTTGATCCGCAGGAATGGTCACTCGCGACGGGCGCCACACGCCCTGCCGCCGGTCGTAATCCTCAAGCCCGATGCGCAACGATTTAGCCGCCTCAAGCTGCAAATCCGCATCAACCGTGGCCCGCACGGTCATCCCGCCGGTAAAAAACTCTTCTTCGCCAAAATCGCGGCTCAGCTGACGACGAATTTCATCCGAGAAATAGTCGCGCGGCGGCAGGATATTGCGGAATCCCTCAAAGTCACCATTCTGCACCGAACGCAGCGGCTGTTCCACCTCCGCATCATAACTCGCCTTGTCGATATAGCCGTTTTGATACATCTCGCGCAGCACATAATTGCGCCGTTTCAACACGCGCTCCTTGGCGCGTACCGGATGATATTTGCCCGGCGCCTGAGGCATCGCGGCCAAGGTTGCGGCCTCATGCGGGGCCAGTTGGCCCAGTGTTTTGTTGAAATAGGTCTGTGCGGCGGCGGTCACCCCGTAAGAATTCTGCCCCAGAAAAATCTCGTTCAGATAAAGCGCAAGGATCTGGTCTTTGTTCAGCGAGCTTTCCAACCGCACCGACAGGATCAATTCCTTGATCTTCCGTTCTGCCGACCGTTCGGAGGACAGCAAAAAGTTCTTCACCACCTGCTGCGAAATCGTCGACGCCCCGCGCAACCGTCCGCCACGCGCCGCCTCAATCGCTGCGGCAATAATCCCGCGCATATCAAAACCTTGGTGCAGATAGAAATTTTTATCCTCAGCCGAGATAAAGGCGTGTTTGACCAGCGCAGGAATTTCATCCGCAGGTGTGTACAAACGCCGCTCGCGGGCAAATTCATCCATCAGGTCGCCTTCGCCGGAATAGACCCGGCTGATGGTCGCCGGCGTATAATTCGCCAATTGCTCGTGGCTGGGCAAATCCCTGGAATACATCCAGAAAACAGCCCCAATGATCAACGCGCCGACAAACACCCCCAAAGTGAGGAATGTAAAAATCGAACCAAAAATACCCAGAATGAATCGGATCACGGGTGCCCCCAAGCCTAGTGTGCCCCCTCATATAGGGTGCGCGCGCACGCGGGTCAAAGCAACTCGCCGCGATTAAGGGGGGAAAATCGGCACGATTGCGCCAGTGGCCCCCGCCGGTCCGCGCCGCAAACGCGCCCGAAATGCACAGCGTCAGATTGCATCCGCCCGCCACCACGCCTATGTCTTGGGCCAATGTCTTGATCAAATCTTGACCCAAAAATTCAAATAGACGTCTCGGAGAGCCCATGTTCCACCCCCTTCAGCACCCTCTTTCCTTCCCCGTTCGTGACGCAAACGCAGGGGCCGGCGCCAGCCCGTTTGGCGATCTTCCCGTGTGGGATCTCAGCGATCTTTACCCAGGCCCCGACGCCCCCGAACTGACCCGCGATCTGGCCTGGGTTGAAACCGCAAGTGCGGAATTTGCGGCGACCTATCAGGGCAAATTGGCGGATCTCGATGCCGCCGGGATGCTGGCCTGTATCTTGGAAGACGAGAAGGTCACCATGATCGTCGGGCGCATCATGTCCTTTGCGGGCCTGCGCTATTACCAAGAAACCACCAACCCGGACCGCGCGCAGTTTTTCCAAAACTGTCAGGAAAGCATCACGGTTTCCACCGCCCCTTTGGTGTTTTTCTCGTTGGAAGTGAACCGGTTAGGCGATGACCTTCTGGCTGGATGGTTTGCGGAAAACACCGACCTTGCCCGCTATGCCCCGATTTTTGAACGCATGCGCGCCATGCGCCCGCACCAATTGTCGGATGAGCTGGAGCAGTTCTTGCACGACAAATCCTCGGTCGGGGCTGGCGCTTGGAACACGCTCTTTGACGAAACTGTTGCGGGGCTGATGTTCACCGTGAACGGCGAGGAGCGCAACCTTGAGGCCACCGCCAGCCTGCTCACCGAACAAGACCGCGCCACCCGCGAAGCCGCCTCGCGCGAAATCGCCCGCGTGCTGGGCGAAAACATTAAAATCTTTGCCCGGGTGCACAATACGCTCGCCAAGGAAAAAGACATCGAAGACACTTGGCGCAAAATGCCGACCCCGCAAACCGGGCGGCACCTTGCCAACCATGTGGAACCCGAAGTGGTCGAGGCGCTTAGGAACGCCGTGGTCAAAGCCTACCCGCGCCTTTCGCACCGGTATTACGCGCTGAAAGCCAAGTGGCTGGGGCTTGAAACCATGCAGGTCTGGGACCGCAACGCGCCCCTGCCGATGGAAGACGCAACGATGGTCAGCTGGGCGGACGCGGAAAAAACCGTGATGGACGCCTACGCCGATTTCGACCCCAAAATGGCCGAGATCGCCAAGCCGTTTTTCACCGATGGCTGGATTGACGCGGGCGTGACCCCCGGCAAAGCCCCCGGCGCCTTTGCCCACCCGACAGTGACGGACGCTCACCCTTACGTGATGCTGAATTACCTGGGAAAACCCCGCGATGTCATGACCTTGGCCCATGAACTTGGCCACGGGGTGCATCAGGTTCTGGCCGCAGCACAGGGCGAGCACCTGTCAAGCACACCGCTCACGCTGGCCGAAACCGCGTCTGTGTTTGGCGAAATGCTGACCTTCCGCAAACTTTTGTCCGAGGCGAAATCTCCTGCTGAGAAAAAGATCCTTCTGGCGGGCAAAGTCGAAGACATGATCAACACCGTGGTGCGCCAAATCGCGTTCTACGATTTCGAATGCAAACTGCACGCGGCCCGCGCCCAAGGCGAGCTGACCCCCGATGACATCAACGCCATCTGGATGTCGGTTCAGGCTGAAAGTCTGGGCCCGGTCTTTGACTATATGGACGGCTATGAAACCTTCTGGGCCTATATCCCCCACTTCGTGCATTCCCCGTTCTACGTCTATGCCTATGCATTCGGCGACGGCTTGGTGAACGCGCTTTACGCGGTGTACGAGGAAGGCGACGCGGATTTCCAAGCGAAGTATTTCGACATGCTGAAAGCAGGCGGATCGAAGCACCACAAAGAGCTGCTCGCGCCATTTGGATTGGACGCCTCTGACCCCAAATTCTGGGACAAAGGCCTGTCGATGATCGAAGGATTCATTGATGAGTTGGAAGCGATGGAGTGAGGCAGGTTAGCCCAAAACCGCCCAATTACGTCATCTATACCGCTTGTGTCTTGATGCCGTGGGGATGCAAGACACTTTGATAGAATTCACATGAAGGGGTATCGCAACCATAGCGATACCCCTTCTAAATTCAGCTGTTCTTTGAGATTGGGAAAGTAGCACTTTCACCGTCACACTCTACTTGGACATGTGTCCAAGGCTCATCCCCCATTGTGACATCGGCAAAATAAAATGGTACAGGTTGTGGCTTCATGGGACCTTGGCCATCAACGACCCGAGCGTTCAGTAATAAGATATTTGGGTTAATTCCCTGCGGTTCAGCCCTATCGACTTCGACCGTATCGGCAAATGACATCCCCATAACCGTCCCTTCTACGTGAATAAACTTGGTCTTAGGACGAAGATTCCAGTCAGCTTTCCAAATCTTAACTTCTTGTGACATGTTTCACTCCCTATACGTTAATTATAATTTGATACTCCAAACGCGGCATCATTGATCACAACAACGCGCTGCAAAATGCCTCTAAAAATCGTAACTCAAAGAATACCGTTATCCTTAGTCAAGAGCAGAGTGCCGCAAGCTTACGCGGAAGCGCACACAATTCACAACTTATAGTCGAAATTTCAAAGGATTTTGTTGACAGGCCAAACATCAAGACTGTTACGCCCCCCCCTCACTTCAACTGGCTGTCCTTTGACCCACGCCGGTTGATCCCGGCCCGCGCCTGAAACGCACTGTCGCGGTCGCGCACGCAGTCGATGCACAGCTTCACCCCCGGCAAAGCCACACGCCGCGCTTCGGGGATTTCCTCTTCGCATTCCGCGCAATGGGTAAAACTCTCGCCCACCGGGGTCGATTTGCCTTTCATCCGCGCCAGCTCATCTGAGATCGACGCCTCGATCTGCTCACTCACCGCGCCATCTTTTGCCCAGCCACCAGCCATATTCGCTCTCCTTTGATCTCACCCTAAGCACAGACCTCATGGGATCAAGACGGTTTTTCCACCCAATTCCCCCGCGTCAGACTTGGCAAACGCCACAACCTGACGTTTCATTGCCCCATACAGGGAGAAACATAATGAAATGGATCAAACGCGGGCTTTTCGGCCTGTTTACCCTTTGCGCGCTGGGGCTGATCGGGTTCTGGAGCTTTGCCCCCCGCATAGTGGACGCCGGCGAAAACCAAGTGAACCCTCACGCCCCCTATGTGATCAGTGACGCGGCTGAGGCGCTGCACCGGGATCTGATCATCGGCGACTGGCACGCCGACAGCCTGCTCTGGAACCGCAGCCTGCTGGAGCGTCATGATTACGGCCATGTGGACGTGCCACGTTTGCAAGAAGGCAACGTCGCCATTCAGGTCTTTACCGCCGTGACCAAAAGCCCGGCGGGGTTGAATTATGAACAGAACGCGACGGATGCACGCGACAACATCACGCTGCTGGCCTTTGGTCAGCTTTGGCCGCTGCGCACCTGGACCTCGATCTTTGAACGCGCCCATTATCAAGCGGAACGCTTACACGAATACGCCGCCCAAGCACCGCGTGATTTGCAGGTTGTCACCACGATGAGCGCGCTGGACGCCGTTCTGGAAGCCCGTTCCAATGGCGATGACACCGTGGCTGGCCTGTTGGGCATCGAAGGCGCCCACCCGCTTGAGGGCGACATCAAAAACCTCGACCGGCTGGAGGCGATCGGCTACCGCATCATTGGCTTGCAGCATTTTTTCGACAATGAACTGGGCGGATCCCTGCACGGGATTGGCAACAAGGGTCTGACCGATTTTGGCCGCGAAGTGGTCGGCGAAATAGCCAAACGAGGCATGGTTCTGGACCTTGCCCATTCGAGCCAGCAGGTGGCGTGGGACGTGCTTGAGATCACCGATATGCCAATCATTGTCAGCCACACCGGGCTGCACAGCCATTGCGGCACCAAACGCAATTTCCCAGACGCGTTGATGCAGAAAATCGCCGCCACCGGGGGCGTGATTGGCATGGGATATTGGGCTGACGTGACCTGTGATGACAGCCCCAAAGGGGTTGCCAAAGCGATCAAGGCCGCGATTGCCGCGGTGGGCGAAGATGCGGTGTCCCTTGGGTCCGATTACGACGGCACTGTGACCACCAGTTTCGATACATCCGAACTTGCGGTGCTGACCCAGGCGATGATGGACGCCGGGATTTCAGAGGCGCAAATCCGCAAAGTCTCCGGCGGCAATATGCTGCGGGTCTTGCGCGCGCGTCTGGATCCGTAGGCCCGTAACCTCTTTTACCAAAAGAAAAAGCCGCATGAGAACCTCTCCCATGCGGCTTTTCCAATTCATACACCCCTCAGAGGGGGGCGCTTACGCCTCTTCAAACAGGCCTTTTTCAGCGGCCAATTCCTGCATCCGGGTTTGCAGCTTTTCAAAGGCGCGCACTTCGATCTGACGGATCCGTTCGCGGCTGACATCATAAATCCCCGACAGATCCTCCAGCGTGACCGGCTTATCCTTCAACCGGCGCTGGGTCAGAATGTCCTTTTCACGGTCATTCAGCACTTCCATGGATTGCGTCAACAGATCGCGGCGCACCGACAGCTCATTGGCTTCGGCGTAGTCCCCGGCCTGATCCGCATCTTCATCCTCAAGCCATTCCTGCCATTCCATCGCCCCTTCGCCGTCCGCCGAAATGGTCGCATTCAACGACGCATCCCCGCCCGACATGCGGCGGTTCATGGAAATGACCTCTTGCTCAGTTACATTCAGATCATTGGCAATTTTGGCCACGTTTTCGGGGCGCAGATCCCCCTCTTCCAACGCGCCGATGCGGGCCTTGGCTTTGCGCAGGTTGAAAAACAGCTTTTTCTGCGCGGAAGTTGTGCCCAATTTCACCATCGACCACGAACGCAGCACATATTCCTGAATGCTCGCGCGGATCCACCACATCGCATAGGTGGCGAGGCGA
Source organism: Rhodobacteraceae bacterium UBA2553 (assembly GCA_002340515.1). Taxonomy (GTDB): domain Bacteria; phylum Pseudomonadota; class Alphaproteobacteria; order Rhodobacterales; family Rhodobacteraceae; genus Aliiroseovarius. Next base: position 7,096 of record DDMF01000034.1, read on the forward strand.
AACCCCTTTTCCGGGTCAAATTTCTTGACCGCCTGCATCAGACCCACATTGGCCTCGGAAATCACCTCGGCCTGCGGCAATCCATAGCCGCGATAGCCCATGGCAATTTTCGCCGCCAATCGCAGGTGGCTTGTGACCATCTTATGCGCGGATTTGCTGTCTTGATGGTCCACCCACCGTTTGGCGAGCATATATTCTTCTTCCGGTTCCAACATGGGAAACTTGCGGATCTCCTGAAGGTAACGGTTCAAACCGCCTTCGGGGGTGGGTGCCGGTAGGTTCTTGTAATTGCTCATATTCTTTATGGCCCTCCTGGCCAAGCTCTTCCTGTCAGCTCGCTCGATGTTTCGAGGCTTAACATCGAAATAGTCCCTTTCCACAGATTTTCAAGAGGGACATATCCAATTTCTGTTACCGCTATATGAAACCTCAGGCGCCGCTTTGTGAAGGGGGCTCACGCACTCGTGCAAAGCGTTTCAGTTTTGGGAAATCCCGGCGTTTATAAAAGTGGTGCCAAAGTGCCCATACCGTTGATCACCAAGCGTCGTGCCCGCGTCCAAGCGACCACATCTTCCCGCAGGACCTGCTCAGAGCTTTCTAAGAACCGTTCTTGTTGCGCGCAAATTTCGCCCACCACATCAGCCCCCTGCACCATCATGGAGTTTTCAAAGTTCAGATCGAAACTGCGCCGGTCCAGATTGGCGGATCCCACCAGCGCCACCTGNNNAACCTGCCCGTCCACCGTCAAAAGCTTGGCATGCAAGAGCCCGCCGTGGAACTGGTGCAGCTCAACCCCCGCACGCAGAAAGCTGGAGAAATAGCTTTGCGCCGCCATGCCGACAATCCAACTGTCGTTGCGCGCCGGAAGGTTCACCCGCACCCGCACGCCCCGTTTGGCGGCGGAACATATCTGCCCATGCAGCGCCTCGGACGGCACATAATAGGGTGTGGTGATCACCACTTCCTGCTGGGCCGAGGCCAACAAAAGTTGGATCATATCCGGCACGCCTTCATGGGTTTGCACCGCGCCCGTGCCGGCCATCACGGCGGTAAAGCTGTCCTTGGCGGGAACATCAGGCACCGGCGCCTCTCGGTTCAACATCTCGGAAATGTCATTGCCGCCATGCGCCATCCAATCGCCGACAAACAGGCGCTGTGCCTGCCACGCCACCGGTCCTTCGACGCGCAACATCGTGTCCACCCAAGGGGCGTATTTTGCCTTGATCAGAAACTCTGGATCCGCGCAGTTTTGGCTGCCGACAAAGGTGGTGTCATGGTCAATCACCACAATTTTGCGGTGGTTTCGGATATCAAGCCGTTGATAAAGTGCTGCAAATAGCGGGTAAGAGATGTCAAAGGCCACAACACAGTCCACGCCCGCCTCTTGCATTTTGCGCCACAAAGGGTGCGACAGGAACTTGCGCGATCCCAACCCGTCGACAATCACGCGGGCGTTCACTCCGCGGGCGGCGGCGGCGATCATCGCCTCGGCCACACGGGTGCCATTGTGATCCGGCAACCAGATGTAAAACAAGAGATGCGCGTGGTCTTTAGCGGCCTCAATATCGGCCACCAGCC
>DDMF01000014.1:0-9087 GCA_002340515.1 Rhodobacteraceae bacterium UBA2553
CCCCAAAATACGTGCAAGGCTTTGCCCCTGCGCGCGAGCTGCCGATCATTGGCCGTATCGCCTGGGGCTCGATTAAAAACAAACTGCTGATCCTTCTGCCCGCGGCCCTTTTGCTGTCGACCTTCGCGCCTTGGCTGATCGCGCCGCTGTTGATGCTGGGCGGGGCTTACCTGTGTTTTGAAGGCGCCGAAAAGGTCTGGCATGTACTGTTTCCCTCGGACCACACCTGGGATCACGCCGAACACACAGAAGGCGACCCCGCGCATCTTGAGGAAAGCAAAGTGGCAGGCGCCATTAAAACCGATTTCATCCTGTCGGCCGAGATCATGACCATCATCCTCGCCGCCCTGCCAGACGGATCAGTTTACGCCAAAGCGGGCGGGCTGGCGATTGCGGGCATTGGCATCACCGTGGCCGTTTACGGCGCGGTTGCGCTCATCGTGAAAATGGACGATTTTGGCCTGTTTCTGGCCCGCAAAGGCCGCATGAAACTCACCCGCCGCTTTGGTCTGGGCCTTGTACGGTTCATGCCCACGCTGATGAAGCTTTTGATGATCATCGGCACCGCCGCGATGATCTGGGTCGGCGGATCCATCATCATCCACGGGTTGCATGAACTGGGCGTGCATTGGCCCTATGAACCGATCCACCACATTGCCGAAGCCGCCGCCCATGCTGTTCAGCGCTTTGCGGGCTTTGTCACATGGGCCGTCACGGCCGCCCTTGATGGTGTGTTTGGCCTGATCCTCGGCGTGATGATCATCCCCCTCGCCACCCGCCTCATCGCGCCCATCTGGGGGGCCGTGTTCAAAGGCAAAGCTTGAAGCGCGCGCTCTTTTTCTTGCCAGAAATATCTCGGGGTGTGCCTCCGCTCCCCGAGTGGAGGTGAGGGGCAGAGCCCCTTACGTCTTCGACCTTTGCAGCAAAAACAACCCGCTGCCCACAATCACCGCGCTGCCCAGCAGCGTCATCAAATCCGGGCGCTCGCCAAAAAATGTCACCCCAATCACCAGCGCAAAGAGCAGCCGTGAATAGCGAAACGGCGTGACCACAGACACCTCGCCCACCCGCATCGCGCGGGTCAGCGCGGTATAGGCGACGACCCCCACAATGGTGGCCAGCCCGACATAGCCACAGCTTGCCAAAGTCATCGGTTTCACCCCGCCAAATCCGATCAGCACCAGCCCCGCTGCCGTCAAAACCGCAAACCCCGCCACGCCCAATTGCGCCGCCGACATAGACACCGGACTGGCACGGGTCGCCAAATCGCGCCCGGCAAAACCCAACAGACCCAGGACCGCAAAAATCGACAAGGGATCAAAGGCCTCCAATCCGGGGCGCAGGATCATTAAAACGCCGATAAACCCGGCAGAGATTGCCAGCCACCGCCGCCAGCCGACCCGCTCGTCAAACACAAAAACCGCGCCCAAGGCCACCACCAAAGGGGTGGCTTGCAGGATCGCAGAGGCGCTTGAAATTGGTGTCAGTGCAATCGCCAAAGCAAAGAACAACCGCCCGCCAATTTCAAAAACGGACCGGATGATCAACACTTTCGACAGCAGATCCGGATGCAAGATCCGTTCCCCCTGCGCACGCGCCGTTAAGGCAAAAATCACCAATCCCAGGGCGCCAAACAGCGCCACAGCCTGACCAATCGGAATGTCGCGGGCGGCGGCCTTTAGGGCCATATCCTCCAGCGCAAATAATCCCATTGCGAAAATCATGAAAAGCGCACCGCGCATATTGTCGGACATTTCGGGGGCTTCCCTTCGGCTCTTGCTGAGGATCTGGCCGGTCGATGGGCCCAAACTGCACAGAACGCGAAATCCCACCGCCTGTAAACAGTTTAAAGTTTCGCGGAATGTTCCCTTTAAACAGTTTAAAGTTTCGGGTTTGAAATCTTTAAAGAGTTTACAGTTTTGCCTGGGAAATCTTTAAACTCTTTAAAGAAAACGCCCCGCCAAAAAGACGGGGCGTTTCAAGGATTTTCGATTTTCGGACGGGTCAGAATTCCCCCGAAATCTGCTAGAATTTACGCGAGCAGCGCCTTGGCTTTTTCCGCTACATTCTCAGATGTGATGCCGAATTTCTCATACAAAACTTCGGCAGGGGCAGAGGCGCCAAAGCCGGTCATGCCGACGAAATCTGCTTTGTTATCACGGCCACGTTCGCCCAAAAGCCAACGATCCCAGCCGCCATCGCGCACAGCCGCTTCCACGCCCACACGGACGGGGCCAGCGGGCAGAACTTTACGGCGATACGCCTCGTCCTGCTGGGCGAAAAGCTCCATACACGGCATGGACACAACGCGGGTTCCGATGAATTCAGCTTCGAGTTTCGCACGGGCGTCCATCGCAAGCGACACTTCGGAACCGGTGGCGATCAGGATCACCTGGCGCTTGCCGCATTCTGCATCTGCCAGCACGTAAGCCCCTTGTGCAACAAGGTTTTTCTGCTTGTACTCGGTGCGCAGCGTCGGCAGGTTTTGACGGGTCAGAACCATGGTTGAGGGCACGTTTTTCTCGGTCAGGGCGATTTCCCAAGCCTCAGCCGTCTCGGCCGTATCGGCGGGACGGAAGGTATAGCTGTTGGGGGTCGCGCGACAGATCGACAGATGCTCAACCGGTTGGTGGGTTGGGCCATCTTCACCCACGCCAATGCTGTCATGGGTCATGACAAACACGGTTGGGATGCCCATCAGCGCCGCCAGACGCATCGCAGGGCGCGCATAGTCGGTGAAGCAGAAGAAGGTGCCGCCATAGGGACGCATTCCGCCGTGCAGCGCCATGCCGTTCATCGCCGCCGCCATGCCGTGTTCACGAATGCCCCAATAGATGTAACGCCCTTTGCGGTTGTCGGTGTCAAACACGCCAAGGTCACCGGTTTTGGTGTTGTTTGAACCGGTCAAATCAGCAGACCCGCCAACGGTTTCACCCATCACCGGGTTGATCACTTCCAGCGCCATTTCGGAAGATTTCCTTGTGGCCACTTTGGGCTGTTCTTCGGCGACTTTCTTCTTTAACTGGCGGATAACACCGGATAATTTCTTAGGTGCATCAAGGGCATAGGCGCGATTGAACTCGGCTTGTTTACGTTCGGACAACTCGGCAAAGCGGGCTTCCCAGGCTTCGCGATCTGCGGCGCCTTTGGTGCCAATGGCTTCCCAAGCGGCTTTCACATTGGCCGGAATGCTGAAGGGTTCCTGCGGGCAACCGTAAGCGTCTTTCGCGGCTTTCATTTGGTCAGGATCGGTCAGCGCGCCGTGGCCTTTTGAGGTGTCCTGTGCGGCGTGACCCAGCGCGATATGCGTTTTACACGCGATCATCGACGGCTTTTTGGTGGTCTTGGCTTTGGTGATGGCGGCGTCGATTTCTTCGGGGTTGTGCCCGTCGATTTCAATCACATGCCAGCCAGAGGCCTTAAAACGCTGCACTTGGTTGGTGCGGTCGGACAGCGACACTTTGCCATCAATGGTGATGTCGTTGTTGTCCCAGAACACAATCAGTTTGCCCAGCTCATGACGACCGGCAAGGCCGATTGCCTCTTGGCTGATGCCTTCCATCAGGCAACCGTCGCCAGCAATCACGTAAGTATAGTGATCTACAACCTTTTTCCCGTAACGGGCGCGCTGAATTTCTTCGGCCATGGCGAAACCCACAGCGTTGGAAATGCCCTGACCCAGCGGGCCGGTGGTGGTTTCAACGCCGGACACATGGCCAAATTCTGGGTGGCCCGCAGTGATCGCGCCCCACTGGCGGAAGTTTTTAAGCTGCTCCAGCGTCACGTCTTCATAGCCGGTCAGGTGCAGCAGTGAATAGATCAGCATCGAGCCGTGGCCCGCCGAGAGGATGAACCGATCACGGTCCGCCCAACGCGGCGCAGAGGCGTCAAACTTCAGGTGGTTCTCATAAAGTACCGTGGCAACATCAGCCATGCCCATCGGCATGCCAGAGTGACCGGAATTGGCCGCAGCAACCGCATCCAGCGTCAGGGCGCGGATGGCAGCAGCTTTGTTCCAGTGGTCAGGGTGGTTCGAGCGAAGTGTAGCGATATCCAAGGCCCAGATCCTTTGGCTAGGGAAGGTTTCCATGGGGTTTAACAGTGATTTTGCGTGGGTCAAGCCAAGGTGAGCCACTTGGGCCAAGTCTTTGGAAAAGAGGGCACAAACCAAGGGGCGCATTTCCCAAACGCTTTGGCTAATATGGGCTCAATTCCCCGCAAATGGCGATTCGCCTTGCCTTTGCGCTGTTGACAGCCAAAGGTCGGGGGCAACGTGATAGTAAACAGGGCAGAGAATGAGCGATATTTCCGAACTGGAGACACGCATCACCACCGCGCTGGAACGCATCAGCGCCGGTTTGGGCGCGCTTGCACCAGCAGGGGCCAGTGAGCCGGGCGAAGTGGCGGCATTGACCGCGGCGCTTGAGGAAGAGCGCACCGTGAATGCGCAACTCGAAGAGCGCGTGAAAGCGATTAAAGAAAAGCAAGACAGCACCGTGGAAACACTGGTGGGCGAGGTGGATCGCCTGCGTTTGCTGTTGGAAACCGAAGAACGTAGCTTGGCCAAGCTGCGGCAGGTCAATGAGGATCTGCGGTCCAACAATGATGCACTGCGCCAAGCGGTGAGCCAAGGTGTGGCCGAGCCTCATCTGATCAATAAATCAATGATGGCAGAGCTGGAAGGCCTGCGGGCTGCGCAAAATGCCGACCGCGTGGAACTGGATGCGGTGCTGGGCGAATTGACCGGGCTTATCTCGGATGCCCATGCCAAGGAGAGCGCCGATGCCTGACGTAAATATCAAAATCGGCGGTCGTGAATTTGATGTGGCCTGCCAAGAGGGCGAAGAGCATTTCCTGAAATCAGCGGCGGCGATGTTGGACATCGAAGCTTCGGTTTTGGTGGGACAAATCTCCCATATGACCGAAAGCCGGCTGTTGTTGATGTCCGGGCTGATGCTGGCCGATAAAACCGCAGGGTTGGATGACAAATTGAAGCTTGCCGAAAAGCAGATCGCTGAGTTGCAGGCTGAGATGTCTGCACTGAAATCGGCGGAACCTGTGAAGGTCGAAGTGCCGGTGATCCCTGCGTCTGTGACCGACAGTTTGGCGGAAATTGCCGCGCGCGCCGAGGCGATGGCCGCGTCGGTTGAGGAAAAAGCCGCGGGTTAACTGTCTGAGAGACCAGTTGAAATAAAGATCAAAACGAAAAAGGGCGACCCATTAGGATCGCCCTTTTTTGATGGTTGTTGAACGGCTTACGCGTTGGCTTCGCGGATTTTGTCCGCAGCGTCTTTTGAAAAAGTCACGCCATTGTCGTCAAACAACGTGTCCAGCTCGCCCGACAACATCATTTCCGTGATGATGTCACAGCCACCGACAAATTCGCCTTTGACGTAAAGCTGGGGGATGGTCGGCCAGTCGGAGTAATCTTTGATGCCCGAACGGATTTCTTCGTCGGCCAGCACGTTCACATCGGCGTAATCCACGCCCATAAAGTTCAAAACACCCGCCACGCGCGAGGAAAACCCGCATTGTGGCGCGTCTTTGGTGCCTTTCATGTAAAGCACAACATCGTTGGCTTTTACGGTTTCTTCGATACGGGTTTTTGCGTTAGTCATTTTTCGTCCAGTTTGCTTTGCACTTGCCTGCGTGCGCGGGCGTTGTTGAGGTGGTGGATCACAAGGCCAGGGAGGCCAATGATCAATAAGATTGCGAAGCCCGCACCGATGAGTGCGAAGACTCCTAAGCTGCCTTTCACTCCGGCGCCTTTGTCGTCAGCGCCAGCGCGTGCAGCTCTCCGCTGTTGATCTGTGCCTTCACCGTGGCATTGACCGAGCGTTGCTGTTGCACGCGGTTCATGCCGCGAAAGCTTTCGTCGATCACTTCGGCGGCCCAGTGGTTTCCGTCGCCCGCAAGGTCGGTGATGGTGATCTGGGCGTCGGGAAATCCCGTGCGGATCAGGTCTTCGATCTGTTGCGCTTCCATGGCCATGTGGCGTGATCCTTTATCAAGTCGCGTTTGGAATAAATCTAAGTCGGCAGGGCGGTGGCTTCAAGGTAAGAAGCGATGTTTTGCGGTTGACCGTGGCGTGGCCCGTCGGAATTTCAAAACTAGAAAACTAGAAAACTAGAAAACTAGAAAACTAGAAAACTAGAAAACTAGAAAACTAGAAAACTAGTTTTCCGGTATTTGTCGTCATCCCCTATTTGCGGGCATAGGCGCTTTGAAACGAACGCAGAGTCTTTTGCATGTCACCAAATAGTCCGGCGGCTTCTGCCTCAATCAACCCCTCCGCAGTCCATCCATTCTCAGGTGCCAATGTTATAAGCGCGGTCTGCCGCGCAGTTTCTTGACGTTCGTCAAGCGGCAAAGAATTGGCGAGCGTGAACACTTCGATCAGGTCATGAACCCGGCGCAAGCGGCGATAGGTTTCCGCCATCTCGGCCTTTAACGTTGGGCTGTCGCGCCAGCTTTTGCCGGGGTAAACCACCTGTGTCAGATATTGCCCAGCCCCCTTGCAATCAAAGGCGCCACAGGCGGAAAACCCGTGCCAGTCAAGATTGCGATAAATCTTACAGCGGTCTTTGTCATTCAGATGCGGGCAGGGGGTCAGGGCGGGCTTGCTCAACGCAAATTCCGCCCCTTTTTCAAAGCTGGGGGCCACGCAGCAGATGCCCATGCAAGCCGAGCAATCGGCCACAAGGGATGGCATGCCCCCCAGAGGACGGGAGCTCATCTTAGCGATGCGCCTTGTCGAACCCGGTACGGTAAATCTCGGTCAGCTCTGCCAAAGAGGCTTCAGATCCGCCCAGTTTCACGCTGTCGCCAGTAAAGCGCCCGACAGACGTCAGCGTCACACCGGCTTGGCCCGCGGCCAGCATCAGGCCCTCTGCCTGATCAAAGTTCAGTGCCACAAGATAACGCCCCTGATCTTCGCCAAAAAGGGTTGGCGTGTCGGAAGCATCAAGCTGTACGCCAACGCCTCCTGCCTCAGCCATTTCAAACGCGGCCATCGCCAGGCCACCATCGGAAATGTCAGTGCAGGCTTTGATCAGATCGCGATTGTTGCGGATGAATTCGCCGTTCTTTTTCTCAAGCGCCAGATCCACATGCGGCGCGTCGCCATCTTCGCGATTAAAGACTTCCGCAAGCAGGGCGGATTGGCCCAGATGCCCAGCCATATCGCCGATCATCATCGCCACATGGCCGTCACGTGCATCACCGCCGATCAAATCATCGAGGCTTTCCAAAATGCCCACCGCACCGATGGTTGGCGTTGGCAAAATGCCTTGCCCGTCAGTTTCATTGTAAAGCGAGACGTTGCCCGACACGATCGGCACATCAAGGGCCGCAACCGCTTCGCCAATGCCTTTGATCGCGCCTACAAACTGTCCCATGATCTCGGGCTTTTCGGGGTTGCCGAAATTGAGGTTGTCTGTTGTTGCCAAAGGCTTGGCCCCCACAGCGGTCAGGTTGCGATAGGCTTCTGCCACCGCTTGTTTGCCACCCTCATAGGGGTTCGCCTTGACATATCGTGGGGTTACATCCGAGGTGAAGGCCAGCGCTTTGTTGGTGCCATGCACCCGCACGATGCCCGCACCCAGACCCGGCGCGCGCACGGTGTCGCCCATAACCATATGGTCATATTGCTCATACACCCAGTTTTTGGCGGCGTAGTTTGGTGTGGCAAGCAGCGCTTTCAACCCGTCGATCCCGTCGATTTCTGGCACATCCGCCAACGGTTCCGCGGCCGGGGTTTCCACCCATGGGCGGTCGTATTCCGGGGCGCGGCCCGACAAGGGTGACAGCGGCAGGTCGGCTTTCACTTCGCCATTGTGCATGATCAAAAAGCGATCATCCGGCAGGGTTTCACCGACGATGGCAAAATCGAGATCCCATTTTTCAAACACCGCACGGGCGGCATCTTCAAGTTCTGGGTTCAGCACCATCAACATGCGTTCCTGAGATTCTGACAACATCATCTCATAGGCGGACATGTTTTCTTCGCGCTGGGGCACATCTTCGAGGTTGAGCTTCACGCCCAGCCCACCTTTGTCACCCATTTCAACGGCGGAACAGGTCAGGCCAGCGGCGCCCATATCCTGGATCGAGATCACAGCGCCGGTTTGCATCAGCTCAAGTGTGGCCTCCATCAGGCGCTTTTCGGTGAAAGGATCACCAACCTGCACCGTGGGGCGTTTGTCCTCAATGGTGTCGTCAAATTCAGCCGATGCCATGGTTGCACCGCCCACACCGTCGCGGCCGGTTTTGGCGCCAAGATACACAACGGGCATACCCACACCGCTGGCGGCCGAGTAGAAAATCTTATCTGTGTCGGCAAGCCCTGCCGCAAAGGCGTTCACAAGGCAGTTGCCGTTATAGGCCGGGTGAAAGCGCACTTCGCCGCCGACATTTGGCACGCCGAAACAGTTGCCGTAACCGCCGACACCTTCAACCACACCATTCACCAGTGTTTTGGTTTTGGGGTGGTCAATCTCGCCAAAGGACAGCGAGTTCATTGCCGCAATGGGGCGTGCGCCCATGGTAAAGACGTCGCGCAGAATGCCGCCCACACCGGTCGCCGCACCCTGATAGGGCTCGATATACGACGGGTGATTATGGCTTTCCATTTTGAACACCACGGCCTGACCGTCGCCAATATCCACGATGCCAGCGTTTTCGCCGGGGCCACAGATCACTTGGGGGCCTTCGGTGGGCAGGGTGCGCAGCCATTTTTTGGAGGATTTGTATGAACAATGCTCATTCCACATGGCCGAAAAAATACCAAGCTCGGTAAATGTCGGTTCCCGTCCGATGATCTCAAGAAGCAATTCGTATTCGTCAGGCTTCAGCCCATGGGCTTCAATCAGGTCGGTGGTGATGGCTGGTTCTTGCATCTCGCGCGGATCCCCTTATGGCGCCTCGCGTTGGTGGGTTCGCGTGCGCATTGGCAGTTGCGGCCTCTCATATGGGAAAAGGGGCGGTTAGGGAAGCCTATTAGCAGGGGGAGCCGAGCAAATGCAGCAATAATTGGTTTGCTGAATTTGGGGGAGGTTTCGCTTGGGTAAAAAAAAGGCCGGGCAGCGC
>DDMF01000014.1:9116-26654 GCA_002340515.1 Rhodobacteraceae bacterium UBA2553
TCGGGCAGCGCCCGGCCAAGTCCAACAGGGAGGTAAAAACCGAAGGGCCTAAGCCCCATGTTCGGCTTTGAGTTTGATTTAGGGGGCGTGAAGTAACGGATCAAGGGTAAATGCTGCATTGCGGCTATGCGTCGCGCGCATAGCTCTTGCGGAGATTGTCCAAGAACGCATGCAACCCGCTGGCAACTCAGCTATTTTGTCGTTTGCGTTGCTCAATAATCTCGTCGGTAACAAAATCACGAAACGCCGCAATGCGTTTGGCCGAACGCAATTCCTCGGGATAAGCGAGGTATACGGGGATGTCTTTGCTTTCCGCCTGGGGCAAGACGCGCTTCAGTTCTGGGAAATCCTGAATGATGTAATCAGGTAAAACGCCGATGCCCAAACCATTCAATGTCGCCTGAAGTACGCCAAAGTAATTATTAACGGTCAGGCTGGATTTCACGCCATACGCCAAAAGTTCCTGCACCAAGGCGGCCCCGGCGCTGACCTGGGCGGCGGATGTGCTTTGGCAGACGATTTTATGGCGGGTCAGATCCCCGAGCGTTTCCGGCGTACCATGGCTTTCCAGATAACTGGGGGACGCATACAGGCGCATATGCACGTCCATCAGCCGCTTACGGATCAGGTCTGCCTGGCTGGGTTCTTTCATGCGGATTGCCACGTCGGCTTCGCGCATCGGCAGGTCGAGCACGCGTTCTTCCAGCATCAGATCGATGGAGAGGTCGGGGTATTGTTCGTAAAATTTGGGCAGGCGCGGGGCCAGCCAGAGCGAGCCGAAGGCGGTGGTTGTGGTCACGCGCAGCTCGCCGAACACCTCTTCCTTGCTGTCGCGAATGCGCGCGACAGACGCTTCAAGGCGGTGGGACATGGCATTGGTCGCGTCAAACAAAAGCTCACCTTGTTCAGTGAGAATCAGTCCGCGGGCGTGGCGGTGAAACAGGGTTGCATTCAGGCTTTCTTCCAGCGCGCGGATCTGTCTGGACACCGCAGATTGCGACAAATGCAACGCATCGCCCGCATGGGTCAATGACCCCGCATCGGCAACGGCGTGAAATATTCTGAGTTTATCCCAATCCATGAAGCAAGAACCAATAAGCTGTTAGCGCGAAAACTTTTCCGTTCTGTTATCATCAAAATCATCACATTTGCCAATGGGGAATGCACGTAGAAATGATTTGTTAGGTCAGGCTTTTTGACCTATTGTATCCCCAAGCCAGATTTCCATTTCGTCAGGGAGGGCGCCATGGGCAAGCCAGAAATTACACTGAATGATCGCTTTGATTTGACCAAAGAGCAGGTTCTGTTGAACGGAACCCAAGCCTTGGTGCGCTTGATGATCATGCAAAAAGCACGCGATAAAGCCGCAGGTTTGAACACGGCGGGCTATGTCACCGGCTATCGCGGATCCCCCCTTGGGGCGGTGGATTTGTGGATGGGGCGATCCAGCAAGGTATTGAAAGAAAATGATGTTCTCTTTCATCCGGGTCTGAACGAAGACCTTGCAGCCACAGCCCTTTGGGGCAGTCAACAGGCCGAATTGCGCGGCGAAGGCGCCCATGATGGGGTCTTTGGCCTTTGGTATGGCAAAGGGCCGGGTGTGGACCGCACTGGCGACGTGATGCGCCACGCCAATATGGCTGGGTCTTCGCCGCATGGTGGCGTGTTGATGGCGATGGGCGATGACCATACCGGCGAAAGCTCCACCGTGTTGCATCAATCTGATTGGGCGATGGTGGATGCCTATATCCCTGTTTTGTCCCCGGCGGGTGTGCAGGAAATCCTTGATTACGGCATATACGGCTATGGCCTCAGCCGATTTGCGGGCGTTTGGGCCGGTCTGAAAGTGATGAAAGACACGGTTGAGGCGACCTCTGTCGTGGATGGACGCCCCGACCGGATGCAGCTTGTCACCCCGGATTTTGACATGCCCGAGGGCGGGTTGAACATTCGCCTGATGGATGACCGCATCCCGCAAGAAGCCCGCATGATTGATTATAAGCGTTTCGCGGCCGAGGCTTACGCGCGTGCGAACAAGATTGACCGCCGTGTTTGGGGCAAACCCGGTGCCAAGATCGGCTTTGTGGCCGCTGGCAAAAACTGGCTTGATCTGGTGCATGCGCTGAACCTGTTGGGCATTGATGATGCCGAGGCCGAACGTCTGGGTATCACCACCTATAAAATCGGCCAAACCTTCCCTCTTGATATGAAATCTTTTGAGGAATGGGCCGAGGGGCTTGATCTGGTTGTGGTGGTTGAAGAAAAACGCAAGCTGATCGAGGTGCAGATCAAAGAGGTGCTGTTTGACAACCGCAAAGGTCGCCGCGTTTATGGCTGGCACAAAGGCAATTTGTGGGAAGGTGGCAAGCGGGTAGAGCTGTTCCCGACCCGCTATGCGCTTGACCCGATCATGATTGCCGAAAAGCTGGGCGGGATCTTGATTGACGAGGGGCGCGGCACCGATGCGGTTAAGGCGGGGTTGGCGCAAATTATGCAAGCGAAACAGGCAGATAACGCGCCGGATATTGCTGCGCGCCTGCCGTTTTTCTGTTCAGGTTGCCCGCATAACACCTCTACTCGCGTGCCTGAAGGCACCCGCGCCTATGCCGGAATTGGCTGTCATTACATGGTGCAATGGATGGACCGTTCCACCACTGGCTTCACCCAAATGGGCGGTGAGGGGGCCAATTGGATCGGCGAGGCGCCGTTCTCGACCACCGAGCATGTGTTCCAGAACCTAGGCGATGGCACCTATAACCATTCAGGCATTCTGGCGCTTCGGGCCGCTTTGGCCTCCGATGCCAATATCACCTATAAAATCCTTTATAACGATGCGGTTGCCATGACCGGTGGTCAGGAAAACGAAGGCGGTTTGGACGCGGTGCGCATTGCGCGCGAGGTGCAGGCGGCAGGTGTTGATCACATCGCGCTGGTTTATGATGATAAAGAAGATGTGGAGCTGTCGGCTTTCCCGAAGGGCTTGACCCATCACACCCGTGATGAGCTGTTGGCGGTTGAGCGAAAGTTTAGCAAAATCAAAGGCGTGTCTGTGATCCTTTATATCCAGACCTGTGCCGCTGAAAAACGGCGTCGGCGCAAGCGCGGCCTGTTCCCTGATCCGGACAAACGCATTTTCATCAACCCGGACATTTGCGAAGGCTGCGGCGATTGCGGTGTGCAATCCAACTGCGTGTCGATTGTGCCGCTGGAAACCGAGTTGGGCCGCAAACGTGCGATTGACCAATCCAGCTGTAACAAAGACTTCAGCTGCGTAAACGGCTTTTGCCCCAGCTTTGTGTCCGTCGCGGGCGCCAAGGTGAAAAAGGCCGCCACGGCAGAACTTGATTTGCCCGACATGCCACACCCGGAACTGCCCGCCATCAACGGCACCTTCAACACGGTGATCACCGGGGTTGGCGGCACGGGTGTTGTGACCATTGGCGCGATTCTGGCCCAGGCGGCGCATATTGATGGCAAGGGCGCTGGCATGATGGAAATGGCGGGGCTTGCGCAAAAAGGCGGGGCGGTCACCGTGCATTTACGCCTTGCAGAAAAGCCCGAGGATATCTCGGCTATTCGTGTGGCCACCGGTGAATGTGATGCGCTGATCGGCTGTGATTTGGTGGTCTCGGCCGCCTCGACCACGCTTGGCTTGACCAAAACAGACCGCACCGGTGCGATTGTTGACAGCCATGAAACCGTGACCGGAGAATTCACCCGCAACAAGGATTTCACCATCCCCGGCGACCGTTTGCAACTGTCGCTGGAGGCGCGCTTGCGCGACCGTGTCAGCTTGTTTGACGCCACCGAACTTGCCCGCATTTTGATGGGCGACAGCATCTTTTCCAACATGATGGTGCTGGGCGCGAGCTGGCAGGCGGGCCTTGTGCCGCTGACGTTTGAGGCTTTGATGCACGCGATCGATCTGAACGGCCAAGCGCCGGATCGCAACAAACGCGCGTTTGACATTGGTCGCTGGGCCTATCTGCATCCTGCTGCGGCCGATGGTTATGTCGACGCAGATGATGTGGAGCTGCCCAAAACGCTGGAAGATAAGATTGCTTTCCGGGTGGGGCACCTGACCAAGTATCAAGATGCGGCTTATGCAGATCGGTACACATCTTTGGTTGCAAAGATGCCAGAGGAGCTGCGTGAGGCTGTTGCGCTCGGCTACCATAAGCTATTGGCCTATAAGGATGAATACGAAGTGGCGCGCCTGATTTGTGACACCCGCGCCAAGGCTGAGGCGGAGTTTGATGGCGACCTGAAGCTAAGCTATCACATGGCGCCGCCGATCCTTGGCGGGATGGATGCCAATGGTCGCCCGAAGAAACGCGAATTTGGCGCGTGGTTTGCCAGGCTGGCGCCAATGCTGGCGCGGATGAAATCCCTGCGCGGCACGTCGTTTGACCTGTTTGGCCGCACCGAAGAGCGCAAGATGGAGCGGGCTTTGATTGCGCAATATGAAGGGGATCTGAAAGAGGTGCTGACGCTGTTGACGTCAGATAACCTGCCCACTGCGCGTGCCTTGGCGGAATTGCCGCTTGAGATCCGTGGCTTCGGACCCGTAAAGGCCGAAAATGCAGTGAAGGTTGCAAAAACCCGTGAAACCCTTTTGGCGCTATTGCGCGATGGCTCTGGTGCAAAACACGCTGCAGAGTGAACTGTTTGCGGAGAAAATAAAGTTGACGGCCGCATTATCCAGGGTGCGGCCGTTTTTCTGGGAACAAAAGCGGTGCGCGGCCTGTTGCAATATGCCGCTGATCCCAAATCCGGCATGGATTTCTGGCTAAATTCGACCTATGCCTTGTGCAATAGCCCAAAACCGGTTTCGGAGAGGGGCGGCGCAGAAAACAGCATGCAGAAAACAGCATAAGGACGAGGCACATGGCAGTAGGGATTTTCGATTCTGGTTTGGGCGGATTGACGGTTCTGGACGCGGTGACCAAGCGTCTGCCGGATGTTGATTTCGTCTATTACGCGGACAGCGCACATGCACCTTACGGCGTGCGGGACGCGGATGACATTTATGACCTGACCACCAAAGCGGTCTCGGCACTTTGGGATCAGGGCTGTGATCTGGTGATTCTGGCCTGTAATACGGCCTCGGCCGCAGCGCTTCGCCGGATGCAGGAAAGCTGGATCCCGCGCGACAAGCGTGTGCTTGGTGTCTTTGTACCCCTTATTGAGGCGATGACCGAACGCGATTGGGGTGACAATTCTCCGCCGCGCGAGGTTGAAGTGAAACATGTGGCGTTGTTTGCCACGCCTGCCACCGTGTCCAGCCGGGCCTTTCAACGTGAACTCGCGTTTCGCGCGATCGGCGTGGATGTCGAGGCGCAGGCCTGCGGTGGTGTCGTAGATGCCATTGAAGACGGCGACATGATCCTGGCGGAAGCCTTGGTGAACAGCCATGTGGATGCTTTGAAACGGAAAATGCCAAACCCGCAGGCGGCCATTTTGGGCTGTACTCATTACCCGTTGATGGAAAAAGAATTTCAGGCGGCTTTGGGCGAGGGTGTGAAAGTCTATAGCCAGGCCAATCTTGTTGCTGACAGTTTGGCCGATTATCTGGATCGCCACCCACAAATGCGCGGCACGGGCGAGGGCAGCAAATACCTGACCACTGGGAACCCGGAAAAAGTGTCCAACCGCGCCACCCAGTTCTTGCGACGAAAGATCACGTTTGAAGCGGCCTGATTGAAGACCGCGCCGAAACACCTTAGATCTTTTGAAACTCGTGAGGAGGTCATGATGACCCACAAAATCGCTATTCTTGGCGCGTCTGGTTACACTGGTGCTGAACTTGTCCGGCTGATCGCCACCCATCCGACGATGGAAATTGTAGCATTATCCGCCGACCGTAAGGCCGGGATGGAGATGGCGGAGGTGTATCCGCATTTGCGTCATCTGGATCTGCCGACTTTGGTCAAAATGGATCAGATTGATTTCTCGAACGTGGATCTGGCCTTTGCCGCACTTCCTCATGGGCTGTCGCAGGCCTTGGTGCGTGATCTGCCGGAGCATGTGAAGGTGGTGGATTTAGGCGCCGATTTCCGGCTGCGCGATCCTGCGGAATATGAGAAATGGTACGGCGCGCCCCATGTGGCGGTTGAACTGCAAAAAACCGCTGTCTATGGCCTGACGGAATTTTACCGTGAGGACATTAAAAACGCGCGGTTGGTGGCCGGCACAGGGTGCAACGCGGCCACGGTGCAGTTTGCGCTTAATCCGTTGATTGCCAAGGGTTTAATTGATCTTGATACGATCATTTGTGACTTGAAAAATGGTCTGTCAGGGGCCGGGCGGTCGTTGAAGGAAAACATGCTGTTTGCCGAACGCTCCACCGATGTGATGGGGTATGCGCAGGGTGGCAAACACCGGCATCTGGGTGAGTTTGATCAGGAGTTTTCAAAGCTTGCAGGGCGTGATGTACGCATCATCTTTACCCCCCATCTGGTGCCAGTCAATCGCGGCATTTTGGCGGATTGTTATGTGCGCGGCGATGCGGCTGAAATACACGCAGAGCTTGTTGACGCGTATGAAGACGAGCCGTTTGTGACCGTGCTACCCATGGGGCAAATGCCCGGCATGGGGCAGGTGGCGGGATCAAACCAATGTCACATTGGTGTGGTCGCGGATCGGATTTCTGGTCGTGCGATGGTGGTCTCGGCGCTTGATAACCTGTGCAAAGGCTCATCGGGGCAAGCGATGCAAAACGCGAACCTGATGCTGGGCGAAGATGAAACCACGGGGCTGATGTTGGCGCCGATTTTCCCTTAACCCCATGAGAGGGCTGGGATAACTGAATAGACCCTTGTCATGAGGGATGTGAAAGGAGTGTCCCGGATGGCTGGGATGAAGAACCTTAAGAAAACGCGCCGCATTCAGGTGATTGCTTTGGCCTTTGTGGCCTTGGCGATCTCGACCGGTTTGATCGGCTATGCGCTTCAGGATGGAATCAACTATTACCGGTCCCCGACCGAAGTGATTGCGGAACCGCCAGCCGCAAACGAAGTGTTTCGCATGGGGGGCTTGGTCTCTGACGGGTCCATTGTGCGTGGCCAAAGCGAGACGGTGACCTTTTCGGTGACCGACGGGGGGGAGGTTATTCCGGTCAGCTATACCGGCGTGTTGCCTGATCTTTTTGGCGAAAACCAAGGGATGATTGGCACCGGATCTTATGTGGACGGCGTGTTTGTGGCCTCGGAAATACTGGCCAAACATGATGAAAACTACATGCCAAAAGAGGTGCTTGATAGCCTTAAAGAAACCGGCGTGTATGTGGAGCCGTCCTCCTGATTTCCACAATCTTAACGTAATTTAACCAGCCTTACCCCGTGTTGAACCGCGGGGAGAGGCCCGGATGAAAAGCGTTGATGAGATCGCAGATGAGATCATTGCCCGCGAAGGCGGCTATGTAAACGACCCCAGTGACCCGGGGGGAGCGACCAAATACGGTGTCACAATCCATACAATGCGCGGGCTTGGGCTTGATCTGACCGGGGACGGGAAGGTCACGACGCAGGACGTGAAGGCGCTGAGCCGCGATCAGGCGCGCGATATTTTTGTGCGTCACTATTTCAAACGTCCACGCATCGCTGAATTGCCTCTGCCGCTTCAGGCGTCGGTGTTTGACATGTACGTCAACTCTGGCGGCAATGCGGTGCGGATTTTGCAACGTCTGCTGGGTAAGATGGGGTTTCGTGCGACCGTTGATGGCGCTTTGGGTCCGCAAACCCTTGCCGCTGCGCGATTGGCCCATGCGGCGGCACCGGATCATTTGGCGGATGCCTACGGGATCGAGCGGCGCAATTATTACTACCGTCTGGCCGATCAACGCACGGCGTCGCGCAAATATGCGCGGCGTAAGGATGGTGGCAAAGGTGGATGGATCCGCCGGGCCGAGGAATTCATTGCGCCCAAGTATCATCTTTCCAACACAGAACACCGTGAGAGGGTCGCGAAATGGGGTTAATGGGATCACTTTTCAACATACTCTTTGGGGGCGGGCGCAATGTGATCCGTGACACGGCAGAGGTGTTTGTCGAGAACCGCGAAGCGGGCGCGGTGCGCGATGTGGATCTGCACCGCGCCACATTGGAGGCTTACGCCGCTGAATTCATGCATCCCCAGAAAGGGATGTTTGACCGGTTTATGGACGGCCTTAATCGGCTGCCCCGTCCGGCGCTGGCCTTGGGCACATTGGGGTTGTTCACGGCGGCGATGGTGGATCCGGTCTGGTTCGCTGCGCGCATGCAGGGGATCTCGCTTGTGCCGGACCCCCTGTGGTGGCTGCTCGGCGCGATTGTCAGTTTTTACTTTGGCGCGCGTCATCAGGCGAAGGGGCAGGACTTTCAACGCTCTATCGCCACGACCCTGTCGCGTACGGATGAGGTGCGGCGCAATATTGAGGGTTTGAAGGGGCAAGACAGTACCGGCCCAAACCGATCCGTTTCTGCACCGCTTGCTCTTGGTGGAGTTGCGAGCCCCAAGCTTGCGCCAACAGCGCAACCCATTGATCCGTCGGGCAATGCAGCGCTAGCGGAGTGGGTTAAGGCGAGGGCAGGCAAAGATGGGCAGTGAACTGATTCTGAAGCTTGTTGCGGAACACGGCCCGTGGGTTTTGCTGGTGTTTTACCTGCTTTACCGGGATTTGCAGAAAGATCAGGCGACGCGGGCGGTGCTGGATAAAAACTCATCCATCCTGATTGAGATCACCACAATCATTCGCGAGCGATTGCCCGCAGGTGGAGGGCGGGACCGATGATGTGGTTTTTTGAACTGGTGAAAGAGCTGATTTCCAATGCACAGCTACACCGATCAGTGGAACGAAACCAAAAGGCGGCGGCGGAATTAGATGCGGTCGTGCGAGAGGTCTTGCAGAAATGAAACAGGCATTTGTCTTGATGATGTTGATCGCTTTGGCGTTACAAGTGGGATATCAATGGGCCGGATATGAGGTGGTGTATCAAATTGGCTATGGCGCGATCACCCTGATGGGCTTGATGATCTCGCTGACGTTCTTGTGGCTTTACGTGGTGCGCGCGACACCCTTGGCGCTGGGCATGGCCTATAGCTGGTCGGGGGCGAGCCTTGTTTTGGGGTGGTGGTGGATCTATTCGCTGCTTGGCGAACCTGCTTGGGCAGCGGAAAGCCCTGCGCATTTTGTGTTTGTGGCGCTGTATTTGGTCGGGGCGCTGTTACACTTTTCCGTGATCAATCGGTCATTCGGATGGCATGGGGCCATGTTTTTATGGCCCATCCTCGGTGCGCTTGTTCTGTCCAGCTTGATTTACATCATGACCTGACCGCTCAGCTTGGTAAATAAGGGCGCGAACGGAATGAAAAGGCCGTGACTGGTTGCCGCATCGGATACGCGGGGGGCTGGTCGGCCCCCGCGATAAGGACTAGACTTCGCGTCATGATTACCGAGCTTGGACATTTTGCGCTGATCTTAGCGCTGGGCGTGGCACTGATCCAGATGATCGTGCCACTGATTGGGGCGCATAAAGGCTGGCGTGGCTGGATGGAGATGGCAGTTCCTGCCGCATCCATTCAATTTGCGCTGATCGCCGCGGCATTCGCGGCCTTAACATATGCGTTTGTAACTTCTGACTTCTCGTTGAAACTGGTGTATTTCAACTCTCACAGTGACAAGCCGATGCTTTATAAAGTGTCGGGCGTTTGGGGCAACCACGAAGGCTCTATGCTGTTGTGGGTGCTGATTGTGGCCCTGTTTGGCGCGATGGCTGCTTGGTTCGGTGGCAATCTGCCGCTGCGCCTGAAGGCCCGTGTGCTGGCGGTGCAAAGCGCCATTGGGGCGGCGTTCTTGGCCTTTGTGATCTTTACATCAAACCCGTTTTTGCGCCTTGCGCAGCCGCCGTTTGATGGCCGAGATTTGAACCCGCTGTTGCAAGACGTGGGCCTCGCCTTCCACCCCCCTTTCCTGTACCTCGGCTATGTTGGCCTTTCGATGACCTTCAGCTTTGCAGTTGCAGCGCTGATCGAAGGGCGCATTGATGCCGCTTGGGGCCGTTGGGTGCGCCCATGGACCTTGGCCGCCTGGGTCTTTTTGACCATTGGCATCGGCCTTGGATCCTGGTGGGCATATTACGAGCTGGGCTGGGGCGGTTTCTGGTTCTGGGATCCGGTTGAAAACGCCTCCTTTATGCCATGGCTCTTTGCTGCCGCGCTTTTGCACTCTGCCATTGTGGTTGAAAAACGGGAATCGCTGAAAAGCTGGACCATCCTGCTTGCGATCCTTGCGTTTGGCTTCTCGCTCATCGGGACTTTCCTGGTGCGCTCGGGCGTGATCACCTCGGTGCATGCGTTTGCATCTGATCCAGAGCGTGGCGTATTCATTCTTGGCATTCTTGCGGTCTTCACTGGTGGGGCGCTGACGCTGTTTGCTGCGCGTGCAAGTGCGATGGAGGCGCGTGGCGTCTTTGGCCTGATCAGCCGTGAAAGTGCGCTGGTCTTTAACAATATCCTCTTGGCCGTTGGCTCGCTTGTGGTCTTTACCGGCACGATCTGGCCACTGATTGGCGAGATTTTTGGCCGAAAAGTCTCGGTCGGAGCGCCCTATTTCGAGGCGGCGTTCATCCCCTTTATGGTGGTGCTGGCGCTGGTGTTGCCTGTTGGGGCGATGCTGCCGTGGAAACGGGCGAAAGTGAATCGCGCTGCTAAACAGTTGATCCCGGCGTTTGCCTTGGCCATTTCGGTCTTGGCATTGGTTTGGGCGATGCAAACGGGACGGTCTGCTTTGGGGCCGATCGGGATGTTTCTAGGCACATGGCTGGTGGCGGGTTCGCTGACGGATCTTGCGGGTCGCACGGGCCGCGGTGCAATTTCAAACCGTTTGTCACGCCTGACCCGGCTGCCGCGCGCAGATTGGGGTAAGTTCACCGCGCATGTGGGGCTTGGGATCACCATTATGGGCATTGCCGGGCTTGAGGCATGGCAGCACGAAGACATCCGTGTGACCCAGCTGAACGCGCCGTTTGAGGTGGCTGGATATACGGTGACCTTGGAAAATGTGTTCCGCGAACAAGGCCCGAACTATACCACCACCATGGCGGACATGCGGGTAGAGCGGGGCGGTGAGACTGTGGCGCTTCTTCATCCCGAAAAACGCGTCTATCCGGTGCAAGCAATGCCGACAACCGAGGCCGCAATTGCCAATGGGTTCTGGCGCGACATCTATGTTGTGATCGGGGATCCGCAGGACGATGGCGGTTGGGCGGTTCGAACCTTTATCAAACCTTTTGCCAACTGGATTTGGACCGGGTGCATTATCATGTCGCTGGGTGGGTTGATCAGCCTGTCTGACCGCCGCTTCCGCGTCGCAGCCGGTGCCGCCAAAGCGCCAAAACAAGGGGTGCCAGCGGAATGATGTTGCGGATCAAACCCCTATTCACATCACTGGCGTTGGCGGTCACATTGGCGGCCAGCCCATCCTTGGCCGTGAACCCTGACGAGGTGCTGGACAACCCGGTTTTGGAAGAGCGCGCTCGCGCGATTTCCGCCGATCTGCGGTGTGTGGTGTGCCGTGGTGAGAACATCGACGAAAGCAACGCTGAGATTGCGCGCGATTTGCGCCTGTTGGTGCGTGAACGCTTGGTTGAGGGCGACAGCAACGAAGATGTTGTCGATTTTATCGTCGAACGTTACGGCGAATATGTGTTGATGAAGCCAACCCTGTTGGGGGCCAATATCGTGCTGTGGCTAGCGGGTCCAATCCTGTTCTTTTTGGCGGCGATCACGGGAGGGCTATACCTGCGACGGCGATCGCAATCGTCAGAGCAAGGCCAAGGGCTGTCCGACACGGAACAGGCCCGTTTGGACGAGCTGATGAAAGACTAAATCAAAGGGCGGGTGGTCAAACATCCGCCCTTTTTCCTGCGCAGGGCAGGCCCTGCCGTGGCGAAACACTTGCGCGCCCGGCATCCTCATGTCACCCGTTTTACAACGAAATGAGATACGCCGCTATTTGACGGCACGTTTCCCTTTTTCCCGTCCGATTGGTCGGTTATAAGGGCGGGAACTGTAGGGAGGCTCCCATGAATTACGATACAATCACATATGATCTCACCGATGGCTTGGCCGTTTTGACCTTAAACCGGCCAGACAAGATGAATGCGCTGAACACCCAGATGCGGGCGGAAATCGCCCATGCGGTGCGGGATGCTGGCACCAGTGCCCGCGCTCTGGTCATTGTGGGGGCCGGGCGGGCGTTTTGCTCGGGTCAGGATCTTGGGGATCGTGCCAATGCGGGTGAAGTGGATCTGGAACGCACGTTGAAGGACGAATACGAACCGCTGCTGCGCGCCATCTATGACGCGCCCATTCCGGTCATTGCTGCTGTAAACGGGGCTGCGGCCGGAGCTGGGGCCAATATTGCGCTGGCGGCCGATGTGGTGATCGCAAAAGAAAGCGCCTATTTCATGCAGGCGTTTTCGCGCATTGGCCTGATCCCTGACGCGGGCGGCACCTATTGGATGCCTCGCATGATGGNNATGATGGGGTTTGCCAAGGCCATGGGCGCGGCCCTTTTCGCGGAAAAACTACCGGCAAAAGAGGCCGCAAGCCTTGGTTTGATTTGGGAATGTGTCGCGGACGACGAGTTTGACGCAGCGTGGAAAGCGCGTGCAGCGTATCTTGCCAAAGGTCCAACCAAAAGCTTTGCCAGCATCAAGCAAGCGATGCGTGCCTCGCTGACAAATGACTTGGATCAACAATTGGCGCTGGAGGCAAAACTGCAAGGGGAATGCGGAAATTCGCGCGACTTTAAAGAAGGCGTGATGTCGTTCCTTGAAAAACGCACGCCAGATTTTGAGGGGCGTTGAAGCCTCACCAAATTACGACAGAAAAGGAGCCGCCAGGCTCCTTTTTTATTTGCGGTCTTTGGGACGAACGAGCGCCATATAGATGCTGTCGCTCCAGACATCATTGATGCAATGGGTGTTGGCTTCAAATCCGGTTTGCACGAAGCCAAGGCGCGTTAACAGAGCTTTGGAGCCAGCATTCCTTGGGTCTAATCCAGCTTGTAGTTGTGGGTAATCCGTCGTTGCCCACACATGGTCAATCACCGCGCTGATTGCCTCGGTGGCAAGGCCTTGGCGCCAGTGTTCGGGGTGTAAAATATAGCCAAGGTCGCCTTTGCTGAACATACCGCCCATACCGATCGCAGATCCCGCGCGTTCAAAGATAAAATAGGTTGGGTTTACGGCGAAATCCGCGGCCATCTTATCCAACCTCTCTTGCGTGACATCCCGGTGTTCATGTGGTGCCGTGGACCAATAGGCCATGGCGTCCGGGTTGCTGAAGATCGCAAAAAGATCTTCAAGATCAGTGGGTTTGGGGCCGCGCAGGATCATACGCTCTGTGATAAGTCGGGTCATATTCAAAACTGTCGCATAAAAGAGAAAGGGCCGCCAGTGGCAGCCCTTTCGTGAGTTTTCAATCCGGGTTTAGCGGTTTTCAACATCCGTGTAATCACGTGCTGTATCGCCAAGATACAACTGACGTGGGCGGCCAATTTTCTGACCTGGATCGCCCAGCATTTCTTTCCATTGCGAAATCCAACCCACGGTGCGCGACAGCGCAAAGATCGGAGTGAACATCGAGGTTGGGAAACCCATCGCTTCCAGAATGATGCCGGAATAGAAGTCGACATTTGGATAGAGCTTTTTCTCAACGAAATAAGGATCTTCCAGCGCAATACGCTCAAGCTCCTTGGCCACTTTCAGTGTCTCATTGTCGTCAATACCCAGAAGGCCCAGAACCTCATCAGCGCTTTCTTTCATCACTTTGGCACGGGGGTCAAAGTTTTTGTAAACGCGGTGGCCAAAGCCCATCAGGCGGAACGGGTCGTTCTTGTCTTTGGCACGGGCGACATATTCCGGAATGTTATCCACGGTGCCGATTTCGCGCAGCATTTCCAAGCAGGCTTGGTTCGCGCCGCCATGGGCAGGGCCCCAAAGACATGCGATACCGGCGGCGATACAGGCAAACGGGTTGGCACCCGAAGAGCCAGCCAGACGCACGGTTGAGGTCGAGGCGTTTTGCTCGTGATCGGCATGCAGCGTGAAGATCCGGTCCATCGCACGGCTCAGGATCGGGTTCACCACATATTCTTCGGCAGGTACAGCAAAGCACATGCGCAAGAAGTTTGATGCGTAATCCAGATCGTTTTTCGGATACACGAAAGGCTGACCGACAGAATATTTATAGGCCATCGCGGCAATGGTCGGCACTTTGGCAATCATACGAATGGCGGCGACTTCGCGCTGCCATTCATCATTGATGTCCAATGAGTCGTGGTAGAAGGCTGACATCGCGCCCATCACACCGGTGATGACCGCCATCGGGTGCGCATCGCGGCGGAAACCCGAGAAGAATTTGATCATCTGCTCATGGACCATCGTGTGATTGGTCACGCGGCTTTCAAAATCTTCCAGTTCCGTTGCCGACGGCAGTTCACCGTAAAGCAGCAGATAGCAGACTTCGAGGTAATGCGACTTTTCCGCCAGTTGGTCGATTGGGTAGCCGCGATACAAAAGCTCGCCTTTGTCGCCATCAATAAAGGTGATGGTCGAATCACAGCTTGCCGTGGAGGTAAAGCCGGGGTCGTATGTAAAGACATCGCCCATCGCATAGAGTTTGCGGATGTCAATCACGTCCGGACCAGCCGTTGGTGAATACATTGGCAATTCCAGTTCCTTGTCCCCAAAAGTAAGTTTCGCGGTTCCGGTTTGATTAGCCATTTTTATTCCCTTCATGCATGGTCTGACCCGGATGGGCAGACTGTGATTACGTGGCTGCGTCCTTAAGGCGGGCGATTGTTTCGTCCGGGCCAAGAACCAGCATCATGTCAAAAACACTAGGCGTTGCTGCGCGTCCTGCGAGGGCTGCGCGCAGGGGCGCGGCCAGTTTGCCGAACTTCGTCCCGTGGGCCTCGGCCAGATCGTTCAAAACGGTCTCTAGTGTATTGCGATCCCAGCTAACATTTTGCAGCTGCGGCGTCAATTCTTTCAGTATACTACGGGATACTTCATCCAATGCACCTTGCGCTTTCTCATCACGTTCCAATGGGCGATCCGCCAAAATAAAGCGTGCCTTTTCAGTGAGTTGAGGGAAGGTTTTTGCACTGGTTTTCAAGACAGGCATGGCCTTCAATAAAAGATCACGTTTCTGCGGGTGCAGCATGTCTTCGCCTGTGACGCTACGGAACGCCTCATAGGCGGCCAAAACAGCCTCATCTTCCATCGCGCTCAGGTGTTGCCCCGACAGATTATCGAGCTTTTTGAAATCAAAACGCGCGGGGGATTTGCCGATTCCCTTTAGGTCAAACCACTCCAGCGCTTGGGCGTCCGAGAAAAACTCATCATCGCCGTGGCTCCACCCCAAACGGGCCAGATAGTTGCGCATCGCCTGTGCGGGATAGCCGAGTGCCTGGTATTCTTCGACCCCCAATGCACCGTG
Organism: Rhodobacteraceae bacterium UBA2553; assembly: GCA_002340515.1. Lineage (GTDB taxonomy): Bacteria > Pseudomonadota > Alphaproteobacteria > Rhodobacterales > Rhodobacteraceae > Aliiroseovarius. The sequence continues at coordinate 24,603 of DDMF01000014.1, forward strand.
GCGTTTTGACAGTTTCTTGCCATCGGCACCGTGGATCAGCGGAATATGCGCCCAGACCGGAATATCCCAGCCCATCGCCTGATAAACAAGCATTTGGCGTGCGGCATTGTTCAGGTGGTCATCCCCCCGGATTGCATGGGTCACGCCCATATCATGATCATCCACAACAACAGCCAGCATATAAGTGGGCGTACCGTCGGAACGTAAACAAATCATGTCGTCGAGTTGATCATTGCGGATGGTCACGTCGCCTTGCACCGCATCTTTGATCACCGTGGCCCCTTCGCGTGGGGCCTTTAGGCGCACCACATAGGGGGCATCGGGGTGGGTGTCAGCCGCCGCATCACGCCACGGCGAACGGTAGAGCGTCGATTTCCCCTCTGCTTTCGCCGCATCTCGAAAGGCTTGGATCTCATCTTGCGTGGCGAAACACTTATACGCGTGACCACTTGCCAACATCTCATGGGCCACCTCGGCGTGACGGTCCGCACGATCAAACTGTGAGATTACCTCGCCATCGTGATCCAGCCCGAGCCAATCCATCCCCTTTAGGATGGCCGCTGTGGCTTCGGGTGTTGAACGTGCCCGATCTGTGTCCTCGATGCGCAGCAAAAACTTACCCCCACGACCCCGCGCAAAGAGCCAGTTGAACAGCGCGGTACGCGCCCCTCCGATGTGCAAATACCCGGTGGGCGAGGGGGCGAAGCGGGTGACAACCTGATCAGAGTTCATGAGACGTTAACCTTTTGGAAACCATGCGAGGCGTATGCCTGAATTACGTTAAAGGGGTGTTAAAGCAAAACGGAGGCCAAGAACAAGGTGCTGGGCCAGATCCTTATCAGGGTCGAAACCGAACGGGGTCGATTTTTGCATTGGGTTCCGATCTTTCTGGCAACAGGGATCGGGGGGTATTTTCTGTGGCCCAATGAACCGACGCAAACGATCTATGTGATGCTTGCCGGATTTGTCCTGTTGATGCTGGTGATCAGGTGGCGTTTCCCTTGGGGCTATGGCCCGGTGGCGGGGATGTTTGCCCTTGTGGCGCTTGGGATCTGTTTGGCGGGTGCGCGGGCGCATTATGTGGCGGGGCCGGTGCTTGGATATCGCTATTACGGTGCGATTGAAGGGCGGGTGATCGCGATGGATCGCTCGCAATCGGATGCGGTGCGCCTGACATTGGATCAGGTGCGCCTGTCCGACACAGCCCCGGACCGTATTCCGCGCAAAGTCCGTGTGTCGTTACATGGATCGTTTGAAGGTGGTTTGGGTGAGTTTACCCCCCAAGTGGGGGCGCGCGTCGCCCTGACCGGGCATTTGTCTGGTCCCAACGGTCCGGTGGAGCCCGGCGGTTTTGATTTTCAACGCATGGCCTGGTTTCGCGGCATTGGCGCGGTTGGCTATACACGAACGCCGGTAATGCTTTTGGCGCCTCCAGACCGATCTGGCGTGCGCGTGCAAGTGACCCGCGCGCGTATGGCAATTGCCAATTGGGTGCGGGGGATTTTGCCCGGTGAAACAGGTGCTTTTGCCGCTGCTGTGACCACCGGGGACCGATCTGCGATGGGACAGGGCACATTGGCCGCGTTGCGTGGGGCCAATCTTGCGCATCTCTTGGCGATTTCTGGCCTGCATATGGGGCTTTTGACCGGATTCGTGTATCAGGCGATGCGCTATTTGTTGGCGCTTTTCCCGTGGGTTGCTTTACGTTTTCCAACCAAGAAATACGCAGCCCTTGCGGCCATTGGGGCAGGGGGTGTTTACCTGCTGTTGTCCGGGGGCAGCATTTCGACCGAACGGGCTTTTATTATGGTCTCTACCATGTTGGTGGCGATCCTGTTTGACCGTCGGGCGCTCAGCTTGCGGGCGGTGGCGATGGCGGCCATTCTGGTGCTGCTGTTGCACCCAGAGGCCCTGACCGAGCCGGGGTTTCAGATGTCCTTTGCCGCCACCACTGCGCTGGTGGCTGTGTTTGGGTGGCTTAGGCGGCGCGAGGGGTGGCGTGCCCCAAAATGGGCGCAACCGGTGTTGGCTGTGCTCATTTCTTCGGCTGTC
>DDMF01000014.1:26682-27646 GCA_002340515.1 Rhodobacteraceae bacterium UBA2553
CCGCCCCGTTTGGGGCTGCGCATTTCAACCAGGTCAGCCATTTTGGCCTGATCGCAAACCTCGTGTCTGTGCCCTTGATGGGGGTGGTGATCATGCCCGCCGCGGTGCTGGCTGCGCTTTTAACGCCTTTCGGGTTAGGCTGGGTGGCGATCAGCGCCATGGGGCCACCAATTGGCTGGATCATCTTTGTTGCCCACTGGGTGTCCTCGCTTGATGGTGCCATCGGGCATGTGCCGCAACCGCCAAGCAGTGTGTTGCCTTTGGTCGCAATTGGTGGGCTGCTGGTGGTTCTTTTACGGAGATGGGAGCGCGCTCTGGCGCTGCTGCCTTTATGCCTTGCTGCATTTCTTTGGACACAGGCCACGCGCCCTTTGGTCTTGATCAGTCAGACCGGAGGGTTGGTCGGCGTGCTAACCCCCGAGGGGCGCGCCCTGTCCAAACCAAAAGGCGATGGTTTTGCCGCAAAGGTTTGGCTGGAAAATGATGGTGCCCCGGTGGAACAGTTTACCGCCTATCAGCTGGGGGTCTTTAGCGGTGCAAAAGGCCTGTCTCAGACCACGATTGCTGGACAGATACTTGTGCATCTGAGTGGGAAAACGGGTGCAAAACAGGTGGGGGCCGCCTGCGCCTATGCGGATTTTGTGGTGATGAACAGCACCATACTCGACACGGTCCCTACGGGATGCCAGGTCTTTGATGTGGGGGCATTGCGCACCTTGGGGGCTGTGGCATTGTGGCCCGGACCAAATGGATTATCGGTCGAGACCGCCCGAGATCGCCAGGGGAACCGGCTTTGGACCCATAGGTAAAGCGGCGGGGTAGGCTTCGCCCCCATTGATCGGATTTCCCAAACGCCCTAGCGTGCGTCCAGAAACAGGAGCACGCAGATGGTCGAAACCGCAGGACGAATTACGCTTTGGGGCGTTGAGGTGTTTGTCGCAACGGCGGATGAACGTTCGATCTC
>DDMF01000014.1:27680-27888 GCA_002340515.1 Rhodobacteraceae bacterium UBA2553
GGCGCCTTGGGGTCAGCCCCTCTTCGGTCAGTCAGCAATTGAGCAATCTGGAGGCGTCGCTGGGCACGTCTTTGGTCGTGCGCTCTGCCCGGCCTTTGTCCTTAACCCCGGCGGGTGAGATTTTTTTGAAACGCGCACAGGCGATTTTGAACGAAGCTGAACAAGCGCGGGCAGAGCTTGCGCGCGGCGCCTTTGCCAGCCTGTCGCG
>DDMF01000014.1:27926-28265 GCA_002340515.1 Rhodobacteraceae bacterium UBA2553
CAGCCTGTCGCGGTTGCGTTTGGGGGTGATCGAAGATTTCGACGCCGATGTTACACCGCGCCTGCTGACGCAATTGGCAGATCAATTTGCCGGAACACATTTTTCCTTGGAAACCGGTGCATCGCACCGGTTGTACGATCAGTTGGATGCGCGGGCTTTGGATGTGATTATCGCGGCGGACACCGGGGCCGGGGCCGATTGGATGGAGGTCCACCCCCTGTTGGAAGAACCCTTTGTGGCCGCCGTGCCAAAAGGGCAAGTCGATCCGGGCAACCCTATGGCGACATTGGCGAAATTGCCCTTGGTGCAATATACGCCGCGCCATCATATGGGGCGGGT
>DDMF01000014.1:28283-36946 GCA_002340515.1 Rhodobacteraceae bacterium UBA2553
CGGGTGATTTCAGACCACCTGGCGCGGCAAAACCTTCGACTGGACAAACGGTTTGAACTCGACAGTTACCACGCGATTATGTCGATGGTGGCCAAGGGGATCGGTTGGACGATCCTGACCCCGCTTGGCTATTTTCATGCCCAACGATTCCGCGCGGAAACCGAACTTATCCCGCTGCCGTTTGGGCCGTTGACGCGCCGAATATCGCTGGCGTCCCGACAGGGTGTGTTGGGGGATCTGCCCAAGGACATCGCCACGCAATTGCAAAATATCTTGTCAGATATGGTGGTGACGCCCGCGGTGACGGACACGCCCTGGCTGCGAAATCAGCTGCACCTTTTGTAAGCGGTTCGCCGGTCTCGCGACATCCAGATCACCCGTCCAGATCACGCGGCGTTTTTGCGGCGTCTTTGACATCGGCTGCGGCATCCACCAGGGCTGCGGCAATAAAATCGAGCTCGGTCCGTTTCAGACGCACCGGAAGCCGCGTGTCACAGGCGCGCATCAGCATGTCGCGTGTTTGCGGCAATGGGCCTTGATCGGGAATAAACTGCCAATTCCAAAACGCCCGCGCATTGTCTTCGCTCAGGCCAAAAACCTGCACTGAAACACCGCGTTTCTTGGCGGCGACTTGAAAGGCGATGGTTTCTTCGTCGGAAAAGCCAACCAGATTGAACTGAATGGAATCCGGCGCACGGGTTTCTGGTGTAAGCGGGGGGGGCACGTCCAGCCAAGAGCTTTGGTTCAAAAGACCCGCGACATAATCATGATTGCGCAACCCATCTGTGACCCGACGGGCAAGTTCGGGGAGTTGCGGGCGGATCACCGCCGCCGACAGGTTGGACAGGCGGGTGTTATACAGCGGTAACTTATTTTGCCAACGGGCGAAGGCATCAGCCAGTTCAGAGGAGTTTTCGCCCCGCGGCGTTTTGTGTTTTTTCCAATTGTGCTCATAGGCGCCAGACATGATCACCGCGCGGGCGGCAATTTCGGGATCATTGGTGATCAGGATGCCCCCTTCGCCTGCGTTCAGCATCTTGTAGGATTGAAATGAAAAACAGCCAATTTTCCCGATGGTGCCGATTTTTTGCCCATGCCAAAGCGTGCCGAGGGAATGGGCGGCATCTTCGATCACCGGAATATTTTGTGCCTCGCACAGGGTCATGATCGCGTCCATATCAGAGGTATGGCCGCGCATATGGCTGATAATCACGGCGCCGACCTCTTGGGTCAGCTTGGCTTTGAAATCTTGCATGTCGATGCGGTAATTCTCGGCCACATCCACCAAAACCGGTACGCAATCCGCATGCACAACGGAGGATGGCACGGCGGCGAAGGTAAAGGCGGGGATGAGCACTTTGCTGTCGCGGGGAAGATCCAAGGCTTTGAGAGACAGAAACAGCGCGGCCGAACAGCTTGCAACCGCCAGCGCGTATTTGGTGCCCATCAATTCAGCGAACTCTGCCTCCAGCAGGGCCACGGGGGCATCGGACGGCGCGGTGTATCGGAACAGATCACCAGAGGCGAGCAGACGGTCAATTTCTGCGCGGGCAGCTTCGGGGATGGGTTCGGCGTCATAGACGTTCGGGGCAAGCGACATAGTTGTTCCTTTTGACATTCGGTCAATTTCGATATCCCAAAGAGACATTTCGGAAATTCTAAAGGGAAATCCTCTATCATGCCACAAAAAACCCCGCCGAACGGATGTGCGGCGGGGAGTTGCGCCATCTTAAAGGGCGCTTGTCATAGACCTGTCCTGTTTAGACATTCAAAAGCAAATGCTCGCGCTCCCATGGGCTGATCACTTGCAGAAATTCTTCGTACTCAGTGCGCTTGACGATGGAATAGACGCGGGCGAATTCCGGGCCAAGCACGTCTTGCATCTTCTTTGACTCGTCAAAAATGTCGAGCGCCGAAGCAAGGTCGCGCGAAATCGCTTCGTCCCCTTCATAGGCATCGCCTTTGTAAAGCTCGGTCGGTTGCTCTTTTTCCAACAAACCAAGATAGCCGGCGGCCAAGGACGCGGCGATGCCCAGATAGGGGTTGCAATCCATCCCGGCGATGCGATTTTCAACCCGGCGTGCGTTGGGCGAGGACAACGGCACGCGGATGCCCGTTGTGCGGTTGTCGCGGCCCCATTCAAGGTTGATCGGTGCGGCGTTGTCTTTCACATACCGACGATAGGAGTTCACATAGGGCGCAAGCATGGCGACTGCTGCGGGTAGGTGGTTTTGCATGCCCGCGATAAAGTGGAAAAACGCATCCGTTTCTTCACCATCGGCACCGGAGAAGATGTTTTTCCCGGTTTTGATGTCCAGCACCGAGTGGTGGATATGCATCGCAGAACCGGGTTCTTCGGCAATCGGTTTGGCCATAAAGGTGGCGTAGCATTCGTGGCGCAAAGCGGCCTCGCGGATCAGGCGTTTGAAGAAAAACACCTCATCTGCCAGTTTGATCGGGTCGCCGTGGACCAGATTGATTTCCAGCTGACCGGCGCCGCCCTCTTGGGTGATGCCGTCGATTTCAAACCCTTGCGCTTCGGCAAAGTCATAAATGTCGTCGATCACCGGGCCGAATTCATCCACGGCCGTCATCGAATAGGCCTGACGGGCCGCCGCAGGACGGCCAGAACGGCCCATCATCGGTTCGATTTTCTTGGCTGGATCCAGATTGCGGGCGACCAGATAAAACTCCATCTCTGGGGCAACAACCGGTTCCCAGCCTTTGGCGCGGTACAGGTCCACGACCCGGCGCAGCACATTGCGCGGCGAAAACGGAATTGGCTGGCCATTGCGATCAAACGCATCATGGATCACCTGAAGCGTCCAATCCCCGGTCCAGGGGGCCGCTTTTGCAGTGCTCATATCCGGGCGCAAGATCATGTCGCGTTCAAGAAAGCCCTCATCCCCGGCGGCTTCGCCCCAATCGCCAGTGATGGTTTGATAAAAGATGCTGTCGGGCAGGTGAAAATACTCCTGCCGCCCAAATTTGGCGGCAGGAACAGCCTTCCCACGGGCAATGCCGGGCAGGTCAGAAATGATACATTCAACTTCGTCCAGTCGATGTCCTTCCAGAAAATCCTTGGCAGATTCCGGCAAATTCTCCATCCATGTGGAGGTTGTCTTATCTTGGGCAGCCATCAGTTGGCTCCTTTTTTCAATATTTCAGCCATGCGATCCGCAAAAGATGCGTTGTCGGTGGCGGTGTTTAAGTTTTCTGTGGCTTGATCAAGCAAAGCATCGGGCACATTTCCACGCCCGCGATGTTCGATCAGGCCAGCGACCAGTGGGGCCGTGAACTCTGGATGGGGTTGAATGGTCAGGATTTTATCCCCGTATATCAGTGCTGCATTCGCACAAAAGTCGGTGGATGCAATCACTTCGGCACCGTCGGGCAATTCTGTGACCTGATCCTGATGCCACGCGTTCAGAGCGAGCGTTTCATCCGCGAATTTATATTCCTGACGTCCGATGGACCAACCACCATCGAATTTTTCGACCTTGCCACCAAGGGCTTGTGCAATGATCTGATGGCCAAAGCACACGCCGACCAAAGGCTGGCCTTTGTCGCGGATGTCGCGCACCAGTTGCTCCAGCGGCGGGATCCAGTTGTGATCCTCATAGGCGCCGTGTTTTGACCCTGTGATCAGCCAACCATCGGCGGCGTCCAGGTCGGGTGGAAAGATGCCATCCACCACTGAGAAGATTTCAAAATCAAAGCCATGTCCGCCCAAAAGATGCGTGAACATTTCGCCGTAGTCTCCAACCGTTTCGCGCAGTTCATCGGGCGAATGGCCAGCTTGTAGGATGCCAATCCTCATGAGTCACCAAATTTGATCAAATTTCACATCGCCAACCTAGAGGAGCAAATCTGATCGGGCAAGAGGCATTGCGACAGAAAGTAAAAATCATGATAAGTGTTTGAAAAACATGTGCATTAAAGAAACATGCTATGAAAAATCATGTCGGATCTGAAATAATGACATGCTACAGATCGCGCAACGGAATAGAGCGCCCCCGGTCGAGAGCGCTCTTTTTTGTTACGATCTGGCCGAAGTTTGGTCAGCGAAACAGGTTGAATTGCAGCCTGATTTTCTTGCGCCGTTCCTGGGGCAAGTGCCGGTTCAGATGCTTGTTTGCCGCGCCAAAGATTGTGATCACCACCAAGGTCAGCAGTATGAAATAGAAGGCAAGGATCGGATAAGGCACAAAGGGGTTAAAGGTCTTATCCGCAAAATAGCTGGCGTAATAGAGCGCATCCCCACGTTGCTGCCAAACCGGAAAGCTTGAGAAGGAGACAAGTGCGGTTGCATGGAACAGAAAGATGGCTTCGTTGGTATATGACGGCCATGCAAGGCGCAGCATGGTTGGCCATGTGATCCGCTTGAACCGGGTCCAACCCATGATGCCGTATGCATCCGCAGCCTCCAGATCGCCTTTGGGAATAGACCGTAAAGCGCCATAAAAGATCTCGGCCGAATAAGCAGAAGTGTTGCAAAAGAGAACAAGCGTCGCCCCAAGCCAAGAGGCAGTTAGCGGTTGCAGCACAGGCACGCTTTGTTTCAGCGATAAAAACACCGCGTAGGCAAAGAAGAACTGAATGAACAAGGGGGATCCGCGGAACACATAGATGAAGAACTCGGCTGGTTTTTGCAGCCATTTGTTTTCACTGTTTTTCGCCATCGCCAATCCGGTGGCGGCGAAAAAGCCAAAGATGATCGCCACCAGCCCGTAATAGATGTTCCAGATCATCCCGGATCCGATCAGGGTGAAATGCTCACACAGCGTAAAATCTGTACGTGGCAGCATGCGTTCGCCGTAACCGATGGACCGAAAGGCAAAATTCTGGATGGTCTCTGTACAGCTCATTGTGCGGCCTTCCTTTGGGCTTCACCGGCGGCCGTGGCTTGGCCATGAGAAAGCCGGGCAGAGATGCGTTTGAACACGCGTTCTGACAGGCTGGTAAAGGCGAGGTAAAACACCAAAAGCCCAAAGAAATACTGCATATGCCAGTTTCCGTGCGGATAGTCAGAGAATTTGGCGGTTTTGGTCGCCCCCAATTCGCGGGCCCAATAGACCACATCCTCTACCCCCAGCAGGAACAACAGCGGAGTGGCTTTGATCAGGATCATCCACAGGTTTGACAGTCCGGGCAGGGCATAGGTCCACATTTGTGGCACCAAGATACGCCAGAATGTTTGACGATGTGACATGCCATACGCTTCGGCAGTTTCCATCTGGGCACGTGGGACGGCCTGCATCGCGCCGAATAGCACATTGGCCGCAAAGGCCCCAAACACGATGGCAAAGGTAAGAACAGCCAGTGAAAACCCATACGCCTCATGGATCCATTGCGCTGAGCTGGACAGGGGCAGCTTTGCCGCGTCACAGACAATAAAATCGCTGCCCTGACGGATTGGATGATCCCAATCCGGGCATTTCACCTTGTGTCGCATCCATTCAAAGGCTTGGTCCAGCGCGATCACGAAAAACAGGAAAAAGGCAATGTCGGGCACACCGCGCACAATCGCGGTATAACTTTTGCCCAACCAGCGAATGGGGGCAATGCGCGCACGTGCCGCAGAGGCCCCGGCAAATCCAAACAAAAGCGCCACCGGCGCGGTGATTGCCAACAGCGCCAACACTGTGCCGAAAGAGGCATAGAAAGACATATGCTTGCCTGTGGTCAGGTAGCAGGACAACCACTTCAGGCCATCCAATGTCGAAGGATCGGTGCAGTAGGAAAACATCGCAAGAACCGGACGGAAAGGGGCTTTGGTCTTCTGTTTCGATCGTGAAACGTCACACGTGGGCCGGGTGTAATATAGGGCCCGCCCATTGGGCAGGCCCCGGTGTTTACAAAGGTCAGATTACCACTGAGTGGACACTTCCCACTTGGCGATCAGGGTGTTCAATGAACCATCGTCTTTCATCGACTGGATGGCCGCGTCAAACTTGGCGCGCAGCTCAGGATCGCTTTCGCGCAGGCCCATGCCAACGCCGCCGCCAATGGCTTCCATACGCTCAAGCATCACCAGACCGTCTTGGCCAACCATTGTGTCGAGGAAGCTTTTGTCGGCCAGAACCGCGTCAGCTTCGCCGTTTTTCACAGCAGCAACAGTTTCTTCCGGGGTTGCGAATTCAACCAATGTCCAACCCTGAGCGGCGACAAAGCCTGCCTGAATGGTGGTGGCTTGGGCCGCAATAACGCCGCCTTCCAAGTTCACGTCAGCGGACATGGCGGCATAAGCCGAAGGATCAGCAGGGGTGTAAGCTTGTGTGAAATCAATGACTTCATCGCGTTCAGGCGTGATCGACATGCCCGCGATGATGGTGTCATAGTTTGAGGATACGAGGTTCGGGATAATGCTGTCCCACTCGTTTTTCACCCAAGTACATTCCAGTTCAGCACGTTTGCACAGCTCGTCACCCAACTCGCGCTCAAAGCCGTCGATCTCGCCAGCATCATTTACAAAGTTCCAAGGTGCGTATGCGCCTTCGGTGCCCATACGTACGGTGTCTGCCATGGCGAAGCTGGCTGTCATGGCCAATGCCGTTGTGGTCAGGATCAGTTTTTTCATTCTCGTCTCTCCCTTAAGAATACTGTGATTTTATAGTTGGTTAGTTAGGCTGCGAATGCGACAGGAACTGCTTTAACCGCTCGCTTTTGGGGTTGCCGAACAGCTCATCCGGCGCGCCTTCTTCTTCGATCAGGCCCTGATGCAAGAACACGACGTGGTCTGATACATCCGCCGCCATACGCATATCATGGGTCACAATCATCATGGTCCGCCCCTCAGAGGCGAGATCTTTGATGACCTTCACCACCTCTTGTTCAAGCTCTGGATCGAGCGCGGACGTGGGTTCATCAAACAACAGCGCGCGCGGTTCCATGCACAACGCCCGCGCAATTGCGGCACGTTGCTGTTGACCACCCGAAAGCTGTGAGGGCCACATATCGCATTTGTCGCCAATGCCCACTTTGTCCAGATAGAACCGGGCCTTTTCTTCGACTTCCGCTTTGTCGCGGCCCAGCACAGTGACTGGCGCTTCCATCACATTTTGTAAAATGGACAGATGCGACCACAGATTAAACTGTTGAAACACCATCGAAAGATTTGTGCGGATACGGGTGACTTGATGGCGGTCCGATGGGTGACGATCCAGTCCGTGTCCGCGCCAGGTGATCGGTTCCCCTTCGAAAAAGATGTCGCCTTGTTGGCTGTCCTCCAAAAGATTGGCGCAGCGCAGCAGGGTGGATTTGCCAGAGCCCGAAGATCCGATCAATGAAATTACATGTCCGCGTGGCGCGACCATGTCGACCCCTTTCAGGACCTCAAGCGCCCCGTAGCTTTTATGCAGGTCGCGGATCTCGATCACAGGAGTGTCGACCGCAGCGTTGGCGGAAGTGTCGGCAGCAAGTGTCGTGTCTGGGGTCACAGAATGGGTCCGGGATTATGTGTCATTGGCAAAGGAGTAGGGCGTAATTTTTTTGCAATTGCAACGGCGAAAAGACGGGGTCCTAAGGTAAGCTTGGGCAGAGTGGCGAAAAATCCGACGATTTGTCAGGGGGATGTGCCGGCGCCCTGACCCAGACGCGTCAAACGTGCCATTTGGGAAAGCTGCTCAACCGGCGTTGCCGCGCAAACGCGCCAAGTTCGAATCGCGATCATTCACGCCCAGAAGGTTGGCCACCAACCGCATCAGCGCGTCTTCTTCTTCCGCTCGTGTGCCATCTGCCAGCACCACAGACCAGGCCGCTTCGATCACCGTAATGCGGTCCTCATGGGGGACTGCGTCTTTTATGGCGCGGGTAAAGCGCACCGTGTCAGGGGCTTGGGTCTCAAACACTTCTGCCTCTTGGCGCAGGGCTTTTGTGGCCGCCTCGTCCAGCCCGTATCGCTGGGCAAGGGCAGTATCAATCGCGGCAATCTCAACGGCTGCATACTCTCCATCAGACCGCGCCAGCCGCACCAACAGGGCCGACAGGGCAAGGCGTGCATCCTCTGCGTTTAACGGGGTAGGGGTGGGGGCAAAAAGGCGGTCGAAAAGAGAGCTGAGCATGGGGCAGATATAAGGCCTTATGAGAGGAAAGGAAAAGGGCGGCACGCAATTTGCGCCGCCACATCCCGTCATTTTATCGTGATGGTCGCATGATTATTGGACGAAAGTCATGAGGGATTTGTCTGGGATTAGCCAAGATAACCTTCAATAATGATCAATTCGCCGGTGCTGACCGGGTCACGAAACGCTTTGGCCGCTTGATAGACGCCACTGTGATAGCAAGCTTTGGCATCGGCAAAGCTGGGGAATTCGATCACCACATTGCGCGAACGCGCTTCCCCTTCGACGCATTCATACTCCCCGCCGCGCACCAGAAATCTGGCGTTATACTGCGCAAAAGCCGGGCCATTGGCGGCGATGTATTTCTTGTATTCGTCAAGGTCGCTGACCTCGATCCGTCCAATCCAATACCCTTTGGCGGTTTCATCTGCCATGTGGTGCTCTCCTTCATGGAACCATGTTTCGCTGGAGGTGTTGTCAAACGGCGGCAGGCTTACGTCAATCGTAAATCACAAATTGCGGGGCTTGGCGCGGGAATGAGGGGATGACGTCTTGAGTGACTTCAAGCGTTTCGAATTAAACCTGAGACAGGGATCATTC
>DDMF01000014.1:36979-46030 GCA_002340515.1 Rhodobacteraceae bacterium UBA2553
TTTCGCGCGTTTCGCCAAAAACCGGTGATTCAGGTTTTTCTCGAAACGCGTTAGGCATCCGCTGGGCGCGTACGTTTCACCTCTTCGGCAGAAAGGCCAATGGCCTTGGCCACATGGGCGACAAAGCATGCCTCTTCTTCGCGCACCACCCCATCGGCCACGGACACTTGCCAAAGTGCGGTCAGCATGGCCATTCGGTGGGCATGTGTCAGGTGATCCGTGACCAATTGGGTCAAGGTGTCGGTGTCAGGGGCTTCGGCTTCTAATTTTTCACAGGTCGCGCGTGTTTTGGCCGCTTCGACCACATTCATCGCCCGATGTTTGACAAAAAGCCGGTCGATCCGGGCGATCTCCTCAACGGCGTAATGCTGGTCTGCTTTGGCCAGACGCACCAAAAGCACGCCCATCGCCAGCTCTGCGTCCAACTCTGGTAAAGCGACGCCTTTTGGCTGTTTTTTGAACTTCTGAAAAAAATCTGACAGCATGAAACTGGCCCCTCGTTCTTGTTTTATGACGTTACCGAGCGGAAGTCTTTGCAGCAAGGGGGGCTAAAGCGGTTTGATGGTGACAATGGACGCGGCCCCTTTGCCGCTGTCGCGCGTGTACCGCATTTGGTCGCCGCATTGTTCGATGATTTCGCGGTCAAGGCCCAAATCTTCGTCGTTTAAAGTGGCCGTGCGGCAGAACATGCCATCTTGCCAATACCAATTGCCCAAAAGCCGATCTGGGCCAGCCATACCGGAGATTTGCCCATCCGCGTGGATGGTGAATTGCAGACCTTCGCCCACCAAGGGGCGGTCGGCAAATGCCTCAATAAACGCCTCTTTGCTGTCGAGCCTGCGCCAGACCATGGTTTTTGTCATATGTTACGTCCCCCAGTTGCACATCTCATTGGATGGCGAAGTCTAACAACCATACATGGTTTTCCTGTGGTTCCCAAATCCTGTTCCTGAAGGCGTTTCCAGTTAGCATGAAAACGCTTGTTCGTTGTGTTCGCATGTGAGCAAAGCGAATTGCTGCGACAAGCGACAGCAGAAGTTTCTGGGAAAATCTAGAACGCGCCCAGCGGCAGAGATGTGCCAAGAGGATGTGGTGCCATAGTTTTGCTGCGCCCAATAAAAAAGGCGGGTTGCCCCCGCCTTTTTCATATTCGTCATGGCGTGTAAGCTTACACCAGACGCTCAATCTCTTTTGCGGCGCGAATGAAATCGGCGAACAGTGGGGCCGGTTCAAATGGTTTGGATTTCAGCTCGGGATGGAACTGAACGCCGATGAACCACGGGTGATCTTCCCACTCGACGATTTCGGGCAGGCGCCCGTCGGGGGACATGCCTGAAAACTTCAAGCCAACAGCTTCCAGCTGATCACGGTATTTGGTGTCCACCTCGAAACGATGACGGTGACGTTCCTCGAGCGTGGTGCCGCCATAGATTCGCGCCACATTCGACCCTTCGGTGAGCGTCGCATCATAGGCCCCCAGACGCATGGTGCCGCCTTTGTCGTCACCCAATTTACGCTTTACGGTATAGTTGCCCTGCACCCATTCTTTGAGGTGGTAAATCACTGGGGTAAAACGGGTTTCGCCACTTTCATGGTCAAATTCTTCCGATCCCGCATCGGTGATGCCAGCCACATTGCGGGCGGCTTCCACAACGGCCATTTGCATGCCCAGACAGATGCCAAAATAGGGGATCTTGTGTTCGCGGGCATATTGCGCCGCCTTGATCTTGCCTTCGGTGCCACGTTCGCCAAAGCCGCCGGGGACGAGGATCGCATGGAACCCTTCGAGATACGGCGCGGGATCGCCCTTATCGAACAATTCAGCATCCACCCATTCGAGCTTTACTTTGGTCCGATTGGCCATGCCGCCGTGGGTTAAGGCTTCTTTAATTGACTTATAGGCGTCTTCGAGCTGGGTGTATTTGCCCACTACCGCCACTTTCACTTCGCCCTCGGCATTGTGAATGCGGTCTTCAACATCCTGCCAGCGGCGCAAATCGGGTTTGGGGGCAGGGGCAATGCTGAAGGCATCGAGAACCGCCTGATCGAGACCCACTTTGTGATAGGCCATCGGGGCCTCATAGATCGACTTCAGGTCATAGGCGGGGATCACCGAATCCTGCCGCACATTACAGAAAAGCCCAATTTTGGCGCGCTCTTTGTCAGGGATTGGATGTTCCGACCGGCACACCAACACGTCTGGTGCAATGCCGATGGAGCGCAATTCCTTGACCGAGTGTTGGGTCGGCTTGGTTTTCAACTCGCCCGAAGCAGCCAGATAGGGCAGCAGCGTCAAATGCACAAAAATACACTCGCCACGGGGACGATCCTGACTGAACTGACGGATGGCTTCAAAAAACGGCAATGCTTCGATGTCGCCGACGGTGCCGCCAATTTCACAAAGCTGGAAATCCACCTCATCATCGCCAATGGCAATGAAGTCTTTGATTTCATTGGTGACATGCGGGATCACCTGAATGGTTTTGCCCAGATAATCGCCGCGACGTTCTTTTTCCAGCACGTTTGTGTACACACGGCCTGAGGAAATGGAATCGGTGTTGCGTGCGGCCACACCGGTAAAGCGTTCGTAATGCCCCAGATCCAAATCGGTTTCAGCACCGTCATCGGTAACAAACACTTCGCCATGTTCAAACGGGCTCATCGTGCCTGGGTCGACGTTTAGGTAAGGATCAAGCTTGCGCAAGCGCACGGTGTAGCCACGCGCCTGTAAAAGTGCGCCCAAAGCAGCTGAGGTCAACCCTTTGCCGAGCGAAGACACAACGCCGCCAGTGATGAAAATGTAACGTGCCATATGGTTGGCTGCCCCCGTGAGATGAGATCGAAAGATCCGGTTCTTGCTTGCTGTGATTTCGACAAAAGCCCGTCCCCAACGGGCCCGCACGTAACCACATTCCACGGGATTTAAGGCTTACATGATTCCAGCTGCCCGCGCAACCAAACCGCAAGAGAAAGGGCAATAAAATGCCCTGACACTAAATGTAGGGGATTATTCCGCGCGGGGCGGGGCCAAGCTGTCGTCGGTCGAAACGGGCGGCAACATGTCGGTAACATCTGGCACAACCGGTGCTGTTGTTCCGTCAGTTGCTGCAGGCAACCCAAGGGCGTCCACAACCGAACTGTCAGCCGAGTTTTTCGCGGCGATAACAGTCAAAGAAATTGAGGTGACCAAAAAGGCAATGGCCAGCGCCCATGTCATTTTGGACAGGGCCGTGGCTGCGCCGCGAGAGGACATAAGGCCCCCACCGCCGCCGCCACCAATACCAAGTCCGCCGCCCTCAGAGCGCTGCAGAAGCACAACACCGATCAGCGATAGCGCCAAGATCAGGTGAATTACGAGGACAACATTTTCCATTCGGCAGGCCCATTTTTAGCTTAGTTTGATCTAGCGGGTATGTAGGGGAAAGGTTGTCCCGGTGCAACCCGGCTTTCGTTCAAGAAGCGAAACTGGCGTGGAAATATGTCAGTTTTGCCTTTGTGGTGCGCTGTTATTTGTATGACACCCACGCAAACCCCATTCTTTTCTAGAAAACTAGAAAACTAGAAAACTAGAAAACTAGAAAACTAGAAAACTAGAAAACTAGTTTTCCGGTGTTTGATAAAATAGCCTCATTTTGCACCTGCGGCGAATTAGGTGTTTCCCCGTGCGCCAAGGCCCGCTATGACGGGCCGGGTTTTCTTTGAGATAGGAACAGACCATGGCTAATGTCGTCGTTGTAGGCGCCCAGTGGGGTGACGAAGGAAAAGGTAAGATCGTTGACTGGCTCAGCGAACGAGCCGATGTGATCGCGCGCTTCCAAGGGGGGCACAATGCGGGCCACACTCTTGTGATCGACGGCGCGGTTTATAAGTTGCATGCGTTGCCTTCGGGTGTTGTGCGCGGTGGCAAGCTGTCGGTGATCGGCAATGGGGTGGTTCTTGACCCCTGGAGCTTGCTCAAGGAAATCGAAACCATTACCGGGCAAGGCGTTGATATTTCGCCAGAAACCCTGATGATCGCGGAAAATGCACCGCTGATCCTGCCGTTCCACGGCGAACTTGATCGCGCCCGTGAAGAGGCCTCCAGCAAAGGCACCAAGATCGGCACAACCGGTCGTGGCATCGGCCCGTGTTATGAAGATAAGGTTGGCCGCCGCGCCATTCGTGTCGCGGATCTGGCCGATCCTGCCACGTTGGAAGCGCGTGTTGACCGTGCCTTGCAACACCACGATCCATTGCGCAAAGGTCTGGGCATTGAGCCGATTGACCGCGATGCGCTGGTCGAATTGCTCTTGGACGTGGCGCCAAAGATTCTCCGTTTTGCTGCCCCCGTTTGGAAAGTGATGAGCGAAAAGCGCAAAGCCGGTAAGCGGATCTTGTTTGAGGGCGCCCAAGGTGCGCTTTTGGACATTGATTTCGGAACATACCCCTTTGTGACCTCGTCAAACGTGATCGCAGGCCAAGCGGCCACAGGTGTGGGCGTCGGTCCAGGTGCAATCGACTATGTGTTGGGCATCGTAAAAGCCTATACCACCCGTGTCGGCGAAGGTCCGTTCCCGACCGAGTTGGACGATGCCGATGGTCAACGCCTTGGCGAACGTGGCCATGAGTTTGGCACCACCACAGGGCGCAAACGCCGTTGCGGTTGGTTTGATGCCGCCCTTGTGCGCCAGACCTGTGCGACCTCGGGTGTGACCGGAATTTCACTGACCAAATTGGATGTTTTGGACGGGTTTGAGACGCTGAAAATCTGCGTTGGGTATGAACTCGACGGCAAAACGCTCGACTATCTGCCCACTGCTGCGGATCAACAAGCGCGTTGCAAACCTATTTATGAAGAGATGCCCGGTTGGTCAGAAACGACCGAAGGCGCGCGCAGCTGGAATGACCTGCCGGCCAATGCGATCAAATACGTCAAACGCGTCGAAGAGCTGATCGATTGCCCTGTGGCGCTTTTGTCGACCAGCCCCGAACGCGAAGACACCATTCTCGTGACGGATCCCTTTGCGGATTGATCCCAAACGTCTGACATGCTCGGGACGCGCCCTAAAAGGGGGGCGTCCCCCTTGTTATTAACCCGGAGTGCAGCCTGATGGCCCTGTCCTATAAAGCCCGCAAGCGATTGTCGCTGCTCATCCTTGTGGTGGGCTTGCCGGTCTATATCATCTTGGCGGTTTTCACGGTTTCGCTGTTTGACCGCCCGCCCTTTTGGTTGGAACTGCTGATCTATGTCGCTCTCGGTTTTCTGTGGATCATGCCGCTGAAAAAAGTGTTCATTGGTGTGGGGCAGGCGGATCCGGATGAGGACCCCGCCAATTACCCCCATGATCCAGCGGGAAAATACGCGCTGAAAGACGATGAAAAACAATAACTCATAAAAAAGGCCCCCGGATTTGGGGGCCTTTTTCGTATTCAGAGCTGTTTACGCCATCCGGCGGTCATCGGGGCGATCGCCCGATTTATCATCGGGGCGAAACCGGGTGGTGTCGGTCAATTCAAACTGACCCCGCTTCAGGCGTTTGATCCGTCCTTCGCGCAGGAGCTTGCCAAAGGCGCGCAATCCTTCTTCGCGTGAATACACGTCAAAACCTTGATACTTGCGCACGATGCTCATCACTTGTGGGCGGGTGAAGGTTTCGTTGCCCTTGATCAACACAGTGTGGCAGGCCGCTGCTTCCAGCAATTCGCCCATTTCTTTGGCGCCAGTTTCTTCAACATAGGCCGCAAAAACCGGATCACCTTGCACCGCTTTGTCTTGTGATGTGTCATCCATTTCCCGAGCAATTTGCGGGCTGCGCACCACGCGGCGGGGCCGAACGGCCTCACCGGCTTGTGTCGCTGGCTCTTCATTTTTCGACGTGTTGTCAATGCGTTGCTCGGACACCAGAACCAACGGAGGCATGCGCCGCGCTTGGGTGTCGGGTTTTCCCGGGCGGCGTGGGCGCACCACACGGGCCAGATCATTGCGATAGGGGTTTACACCGTCGGCATCTTTGCCCTCTGGCAAATCGTTTTTCGTTTCCTCATCCGCACGGGTTGCCATAACGGCCGCCTTAAGATGCGCAATAGAGGTCCGACGACGCGTTACTTCGGTGCTTTCCATCTGCGTGTTGGTTTCCGCAAGAATCCGGTCCAGCGCCGCATCGCTTTTGCCAACGCCGCTGTCATCAAAGGCGGTCAGGCGCGGCGCGTCTGTGCTGTCTTCGATTTTGGCAAGTTCGGTCTTTAGTGCGTCGATTTCAGAAACCGCTTCGGATGCATCATCCTCTTGCACGGTTTCAGCTTCGGGTGCCACATCATCGGCCTCAAAACGCGCCTGTTCTTCGGCCGCTGCAAGCTCGGCCATCAACTCGGCTTCGTCCTCAGGGGTCAGCATCGAGTTTTCATTGTCTTGCGATGCAGGTTCGGCTTGAGGTGCGCGCGCGGTCTCCGGGCGGGCACCTTTGATGTGGCGCACGCGGATCACGCGGGGCTTGTGCAGGGGCGAAGCGGCCTCTGCCGTATCCGGTTCAGCGTTGTCTTCAGTCTCATCCGTAAAGATGTTTTCTGCGTTTTCTGCGCTGTCTTCGGAAGTTTCTGACGGTTTCTCGTCACCCAATGTGCTGTTGACCAAAGAGGCCAATGTGCTGGTATCCGAGTTTAGATCGTCGGATGCATCGTCAAACGAGGCGGTTTCATTTGCATGATCCACATCCTCAACTGGCAGATCCTCTTCAACAGGTTCAGCAGGTGCCTCAGTTGATTGCAAACGGGACAGAATGCCCGAAATTGTGTCGGCACCTTCGCCATCTTCCAGATCTTCTACATCGGCATCTTCACGGGTGTCTTCAGCTGCACCCGAGGCCACTTGTGCCAGATCTTCTGCAATCTGTTCCGCCTCATCCGAGGTCGCGGCGGACGTGTCTTCTGCGGCGTCATCAGCCACCGGCGCATCACTGTAATCAAACCCTGCGTCTGTGGTTTTGCTGGGGTGCCCCCCCAAAGTGGGCGTATCCGGAGTGATATTTTCGGGGGCGAGTTCCCCTGTGGTATCGTCTTCCGGATCGTCCGCATGGGTGTCGTCGGCGTTCAGATCAGTCTCGGTTTCCGCATCGTCTTCAAGCGTGTCACTGACGGTGCTTTCATCCGAGGAAACATCCTCTTGTGATGCTTCAATGGATGGCGTTTCGATTTCAAGATCCGCGTCTTCAGGCACGATATCTGTGTCGATTGTTTCCAGATCATCACTGTCCTCATAGAGGTCAGCGGCGTTTTGATCTTCGGCATATTGGTCTGCAGCCACAAAAGCCGCTTCGCCTTCGGCACGCTTCTCGTCCACGACGGCACGGATGCGCTGTAGCTTATCGGCGATGCTGTCGCGTTCTGGCGCATGAGCTGTGTCTGGCGTACCCTCGGAAAGGGCCACCGCAGGGGACAGTTCGTCACTGACATCAGCGATGCGTTCGACAATCTGCATGCCTTCAGCCACAGGGGCATCAACCGCGATATCCTGAGCCACACCATCCTGAGAGATTTCTGGGGCTGTCAGCTCTTCTTCAGCGTCTGGAATGACCTGATCCGAGGAGAGCAGATGGTCAGCAGCAACAAGGGTTGCGCCCACTGCGGTCTGCGTCGACAGCTCAGAATCAGCCTGGCGTAAAACAACACCATCTTTTTCCACACGGGCTTCTACCCGTTTCTGTATCTCACGTTCTGCGATACGGTGCAGCATATCGGCATCCGGCGTGGGAGGTTCCGCGCCAAAGTAGCGATCGTCTGCGGCCAAATCGCGGAAATATTCCGCAATTGACGTCATCGTATTGAAAGGTTCGTCAAAACCCTCCAGCGTGCACGAAAATGTGCCGTAAGATACAGTGAGAATTTTGCTATTACTCACCATAAATAACTCGCTTTCTCCCCCGATCCAGCAAGAGACTGTTTACCATGCCATAGATCGGGAAATTCAACAAAACCGGGAAAAACACGGTATTTTTTCGTGGCAGGAATATGTTTAGTTTCCATATGGGATACAATAACGGCATGAAACCGCAGATTTTGCAAGAATTAGGCAACACAACCCTCCTTGGTGGGGGGGCAGTTAACCATGCGATTCTTTCGGAATGCTTGACGATTGCGCCAAATTTGGTGGCGGCAGATGGGGCTGCGGACACGGCTTTGGTGCTGGGACACACCCCGCTGGCCGTCATCGGCGATCTGGATAGCGTCAGTGACAGCGCGCGCAAAACCCTTGGGCCGGACCGGATCATTGAAACCCTGGATCAGATGCGCACGGATTTTGACAAGGCGCTGGATGTTATGTCAGCGCCCTTGGTGCTGGGCGTTGGGTTCATGGGCGGGCGGTTGGATCACGAGCTGGCCTGTTATAATGCGCTGGTGCGCATGCCCAACCGGACCTGCATCTTGGTGGGGGAAGAGGATCTGTGTTTTCACGTCCCCAGCCGATTTGACATCAGTTTGCCACCCGGCACCCGGTTTTCCCTGTTTCCCATGGCAAAACTGGTTGCCAATTGCAGTGGCGTGTTGTGGCCAGTCGTGGATTTGGACATGGCGCCTTGGGCGCAAATTGGCACCTCGAACGAGGCGACAGGTGGGCGGATCGAACTTACCTGTGACCACCCCGGCATGTTGGTGATTCTGCCGCGCCTGTATTTGGCCGAGGTGGTCATGGCGCTGACGGCTTAAGCCACCTGCTGCGCCTGACCTTTACGCGCTTGCCGGTGTTCGCGCGCAATCACGTAAAGCCCGGCGGCCACCGTGATCGCAATGCCCACGGTTGCCAACCCATTGGGAAATTCGCGAAAGAACAACCAACCCATCAAGGTGGCAAAGGGGATTTCCAGATATTGCATTGGGGCCAGCGTGGCTGACGGGGCAAACCGCAGGCTCCACGTCATCAACAGTTTGGTCACCGTGCCGGTCACCCCAAAAAGGATCACATACCAGAGGATATGTGGTGGAAAGGCGAGGGTAGAGGGGCCTTCGAACACAAACCACAGCGGCAATAAGACCGCGCAGCCGATCCCCCCATTGATGACCTGCGCGCCCATTGGATCC
>DDMF01000013.1:0-5935 GCA_002340515.1 Rhodobacteraceae bacterium UBA2553
ATGCATCGCACCTTCGGTTTGCGACGCATAGTCCACGCCGGTTGCTTCATGAATTGGCAGCGCGTCCATATCCGCGCGCAGCCCGACCACTTTGCCCGCACTGTCGCGGCGCCCCTTGATGACGCCGACAACACCGGTGCGGCCAATACCGGTGACAATCTCATCACAGCCAAATTCGGCCAGTTTCTCCGCCACAATCCCCGACGTGCGGTGCGTTTCAAACAGGATCTCAGGATGCGCGTGAAAATCCTGACGCCATTCGGCGATCTCGGCCTGCATTTCGGCAAAACGGTTTTTGATCGGCATAGACCCATCCTTTCAATATGCACCCGTCCATTGAGGGCGTGTCTTGGTTAAAGTGCGGGGCCAAGCCTCAGCTTTGACCCATCAAAAAAGCGCCCAAAGCGAAAGCGCGTCATGTCGTGACGGGGCGTGTGCCCCTGAACCATATCCGCCAGAATGCGGCCAAATCCCGGCCCAATGCCAAAGCCATGGCCCGACATGCCGGTGGCCACGATCAGGCCCGGCAGCGGCGACACCTCATCCACAATCGGCACCACATCTGGGGTGGCGTCAATCATCCCGGCCCAGGCGCGCTCTAATGTGACCTTACCCAATTGAGGGAAGAGCTGTTCAAATTCGTGAACCAAGGGCGTGATTTTGGCCATATTTGGCTTGGGGTTCAGTACACGCATCCGCTCAAACGGGCTGATGGCATCATCCCCCCAACGTCGGGGCGTGGACCATGCATCGGGAAAGCCTTTTGGCGCCGCTGGATGATAGCGCGGGCCAAAGGGATCCTGCATCACCTGGGGCAGAAAGGCGCGAAAGGCGCGAAACGCATCGGGGCCGATCATGAATTCATGAAAACCGCTTGGCGCAAGGGTATAGCCACCATCTGCACGCCTGCGAAACGCCACCTTGCCCCCGCCAGTGGACGCACCCGAAAACACATCCTCCACCGGTGTGGTATGCGCAACGGATGCCAGCACAGACAATTGCGGGATCGACACGCCGTGGCGACGCAGGAAAAGCGAGGACCACGCCCCACCCGCCAGCACAACACGTCCGGTTTTGATCGGCCCCTGTTCGGTGATCACGCCTGTCACCTTTCCTGCGGACAGCTCCAACCCCCGCACCGCACAATTCTCGGTGATACGCGCGCCGTGCTTGACCGCAAGACGTGCCAGAGCAGGCACCGCCAAATAAGGCTCCGCGCGCATATCCGTTTCGGTCCAAAGGGCTGTGCCCCACGACATGCTTGCGTTGGAAAACAGCTTTGCGGTGTCTTTGCGCCCCAAAAGGCGCGTGCTAAGGCCGGCGGGCTTTGCCAGTTCTATAAAGGCCTTAAACGACGCAATATCCTTTTCATCCTTTGCCACATAGGCCACGCCTGTTTGCCTTAGCCCGATGTCGACATCCAGCTGAGGGGCCAGCTCCTGCCACAGGGTCTGGGCCGTTTGGGCAATTGGAATTTCGTCCTGATCGCGCCCCTGCACCCGGATCCATCCCCAATTGCGCGAGCTTTGCTCGCCTGCGATCCGTCCCTTTTCCAACACCACCACGTCAAGCCCGTCCTGTGCCAGAAAAAGCGCAGTGGTGACGCCGATCACACCACCACCGATGACCACAACATCAGCGGCTTTTGGCAAGGCGGCGCTATGCTCCACAGGATGACTTTCTGAGATTGGGAAGGGTTTCATTTCGACAAATCCCTCATCAGATCGCACATAAAATCCCATCCCGCTTCTAACTGGGACACCGAAAGGTATTCGTTGGGTTGGTGGGCCTGTGCAATATCGCCCGGACCACAAATAATGGCCGAGTAGCCCGCATTTTGAAACTGGCCTGCTTCGGTGCCATAGCTGACGACATGGCGGCCATTATCCCCCGTCAGACGGCGCACAAGTTTTTCGGCGGCCCCATCGGGTTCTGGTTGCAATCCGGGCACGCGAAAGGGCGCCGTGACGGTGATCCCCGCATCGGGGTGAACGGCCTTCATATCGGCCTCCACCTCAGCAACTTTGGCAAGATAGCGGTCTTTCCATGCGGTAAGATCCTGCCCCGGCAAAGCACGCAACCCCATGATAAATTTGCATTCTTTGGCCGTAATGTTTTCGGCGGTTCCGCCACGGATCGTGCCCACATGAAGCGTTGAATAGGGAGGGTCAAACATCGCATCCACCCCGCTGGGCGTGGCACGCGCACTTTCATCATTTATCTCATTGGCCCAATTGACCAGTTTGGCCGCCTGCATCACCGCGGAGACCCCGGTGTGCATCAAAGAGCTATGCACCTCATGCCCCTGCACAGACGTCGCCCAACCGATCGCAGCTTTATGGCCTGTGACCACCTTCATCATCGAAGGTTCCCCGATGATGGCCATGGCTGCTTTGGGCAAATGCTGCGCCATCTCGGCAATCATCCGAGGTGCGCCAAGACACCCAACCTCTTCGTCATAAGACAGGGCAATCTGTAGCGGACGCTTTAGATTTGCGGCCATGGCCATAGGCACAGCTGCAAGCATCAGGGCCACAAACCCCTTCATGTCACAGGTGCCGCGCCCATAAAGCCGCCCTTCGTTTTCAACGACTTGCCATGGATCCGTCTCCCAGTTCTGCCCTTCAACCGGCACAACATCCGTGTGGCCAGACAGAATCACGCCACCCTCCACGTGCGGGCCGATATGGGCATAAAGATTTGCCTTGGTGCCGGCGTCATTCTGGACACGGGTTGAAAGAACCCCGTGATGGGTCAGATACCCCTCGACCCAATCCACCAAATCCAGATTGCTGTCCCGACTGACCGTTGGGAACGACACAAGTTTTTCAAGAATTTCGCGCGGCGTCAGGTCAAATGTCATCATGATGTCCACAGTTTGTGTGGACGCTAACGGTAGCGCGATCCTAGTGTCAAACGGCTTTTCAGATCCACGGGATCCCCCATCATCGTGAAATCATAGGTTGAAAATCTTGGGGAATTCCCGCAGTGGGCTTGCAATTTCGCAAAACTCCGCCTCTGATTGCACCTGTCGCCGCAAGATTTGATCTCAATCTGCGACCGAAGTGACGCATTTTGACAAGTGTTTCATTTGAACGCTGGCGCAAATGGTCTATGACAACGACTTTGGTCGGCAGTGAGCAACATCGAAGGGGAATGAAATGACACTCAAATCTACACTTATGGTAGCCGTGTCTTTGGCAACAATAAGTGTAATGGCGGCCCGTGCTGAACGGGGCGCAGATGGTCATTTGAACCTTCTTTATTGGCAAGCCCCCTCGATCCTGAACCCGTTCCTGTCCGGCGGCATCAAAGATACGGAGGCCAGCTCGATGATCCTTGAGCCTCTGGCGCGGCATGATGAGAACGGGCATCTTGTGCCCTGGCTCGTGCGCGAAATCCCTACGGTCGAAAATGGCGGTGTGTCTGTGGATATGACCACGATCACTTGGCGGATCACGCCCGGTTTAAAATGGTCGGACGGAACCGACTTCACCGCCCATGACGTTGTTTTCACATCACAATACTGCATGAGCCCCGAAGGGGGGTGCCAGCAGGAAAGCAAGTTTTTCGATGTGAAAATCGTCGAGGCACTGGATGATCTGACCGTTAAGGTCACGTTTGAAAAACCAAAACCCTTTCCCTACGGGCCGTTTGTGGGCCATGACAGCCCAATCCTGCAACAAGCACAGTTCATCGACTGCATCGGTGCTGCGGCCCCCAATTGCACGGCAGAGAATTTTGGCCCCCACGGCACCGGCCCGTTTCGCGTGACCGATTTCAAAGCCAATGATGTCCTGACGCTTGAGGCCAACCCTTTTTACCGCGATCCAGAAAAGCCGGGCTTTGCCACTGTAACCCTAAAGGGCGGCGGGGATGCGGCGGGGGCCGCGCGGGCGGTGTTGCAAACCGGCGAGTTTGACTATGCGTGGAACCTGCAGATTGACCCCAGCATCCTGGCTGACATGGCCAAGGACGGCAAAGGAGAGGTGATTACCGCTTTTGGGGCGGCGGTGGAACGGATGCAGGTCAACCTGACCAATCCTGATCCAGCCCTCGGAGCAGATCGGTCCACTTTAAAAGGGGGCGCTCATCCGTTTCTGACCGATCCCATTGTCAATAAATCCCTCTCCATGGCGATCGACCGCAGCATGCTGGCAGAGATCGGATATGGGGCCGCCGGAAAACCCACTTGCAATGTCTTGCCTGCCCCGGCCATTTACACGTCCGCGGCCAATGATGATTGCCTGACGCAGGATATTCCAAAAGCAAACCAAATGCTTGACGATGCGGGCTGGAAGCGTGGTTCCGATGGGATCCGCAGCAAAGACGGCGTACGCCTGTCGATCCTGTTTCAAACCTCGACCAATGCAGTGCGTCAGGACACGCAGGCAATTGTGAAATCCTGGTGGAACGAATTGGGGGTTGAGGTCGAGTTGAAAAACGTCGAGCCCGCCGTGTATTTTGGTGGGTCGCAATCCAGCCCGGACACCTATCAAAAGCAGTATTCCGACATTGGTATGTTCACCAATACGTTCACCGGATCTGATCCGGAAACATATATGAACAACTGGACCTGCGCGCAAATCCCGGCGCCTGACAACAACTGGCTCGGCTTTAATATCCCGCGGTTTTGCAATGCTGACTATGACGCGCTCGCCGCTAAAATGAGCCAAACAGCAGTGCTTGATGAACGCGCTGCACTGGCAATTGAAATGAATGACATGCTGGTGCAAAACGGCGCGCTCATCCCACTGGTGCATCGCGGCGACGTCTCGGCCCATGCCAAAAGCCTGAGCGGCGTTCGGATGAATTCCTGGGACAGCGAGCTATGGAACATCGCCGATTGGGGCCGCGTGCAATAACCAACACATGCATCAATGCGGCGCGGCGGGCGGCGCGCCGCATTTTTGAGGATCCAAGGCAAACAAATGCTCAACTACACAATACGGCGGTTGATTTTTGCGGTGCCTGTTCTGGTCCTGATCAGCTTTGTCATCTTTGTCCTGATTGACTTTGCCCCCAATGACCCCACCGGCAACCTGCCCCTGACCATCCCACCTGAGGTGCGCGAGAAAATCCGCATTGGTCTTGGCTTGGGCGAACCGGCACACATCCGCTATCTCTTGTGGTGCAAACAGTTTTTCATCAATGAACCGCTGAATGTCGTCGAACAGCTCACCGGGTGGAGCCTGGGTGACCCGGACCGTTTGCGCCTGCGCAGCTGGTCGACCCACAGCCCGGTGGTCGAGCTGATTGCCGAACGGCTACCACAGACATTATGGGTGGTGGGCCTGTCCTATATATTGGGCATTTGCATCGCGATCCCCATTGGCGTGATGTCGGCCTATCGCCAATATGGCTGGTTCGATCAGATCGGTACATTTGTCGCCATGGTGGGGTTTTCGGTGCCCACATTTTTCACCGGCGTCCTGATGATTGTGATCTTTTCGGTACAGCTCGGCTGGTTTCCCTCGATCTATGACACCACCCATCAGGTCACGGGCTGGTCGAGTTTTGTCTTTCAAATCAAACAAATGATCATGCCGGTCTGTGTTCTCGCCCTTTATAACGCTGCCCAGATCAGCCGCTATATGCGCGCGTCGATGGTGGACAACCTCAGCCAGGATTACGTGCGCACCGCGCGGGCAAAGGGCCTGAGCGAGCGGCGCGTGGTGCTGGTGCATGTGTTGCGCAACGCGCTGATCCCGGTGGTCACGGTGATTGCCATGGGCGTGCCACAAGTGTTTGGCGGTGCGATCATCACCGAACAGGTGTTTCGCGTGAATGGGCTGGGGCAATTGCTGATTTCCGGCATTCAAAGCGCCGATATGCCGTTGGTGCAAACCCTGACCTTCCTGTTTGCCGTGCTTATTGTGCTGTTTAATCTGATCGCTGACCTCCTCTACGGCCTGCTGTTACGGATCACATGGAT
>DDMF01000013.1:5997-7262 GCA_002340515.1 Rhodobacteraceae bacterium UBA2553
ATCCCAAACACGCCATGTCTGGGATCGGTTTCGCCGCCATAAAATGGCCTATCTGGGCCTGTGGTTCTTGCTGTTGGTCACGATTTTGATATTTATCGGGCCAATGATCTGGGGGCTGGACCCCACCACGCTTAACATAAGCGCCAAGCATCAGGGACCAAGCCTCAAGCACCCAATGGGCACCGACCAATTGGGCCGTGATCTCTTTTCTGCGATGATGATCGGCGGGCGGATAAGCCTTTTGGTTGGCTTTGTGGCGATGTTCCTGTCCCTCATTTTGGGCACATGTGTTGGGGTGGCCGCAGCGGTGTTCAAACCGCTTGATGGGCCCTTGATGCGCCTAACGGATCTTTTCCTCGCGCTGCCCATGCTGCCACTTTTGCTGGTGGTCATTATGCTCTGGCGCGACAGTTTGCGCACAACTATTGGCCCTGAAAGCGGCGTATTCGTGTTGATTGTATTCGTCATCAGCCTCACCAGCTGGATGCAAACCGCACGCATTGTGCGCGGCGAGGTACTGGCCCTGAAAGAACGCGAGTTCATTTTGGCGGCGATCTCACTTGGCGCAGGGCGACGGCATCTGATCTGGCAACATATTCTGCCAAATGCGCTCAGCCCCATCTTCGTCTCCGCCACGTTAGGCTTTGCCTCTGCCATTCTCACCGAAAGCGCGCTGTCATTTCTGGGGCTAGGTTTTCCATCGGATTTCCCCACCTGGGGGCGGCTGCTTTTTGATGGCACAACCTACATGACCCTCACCCCTGCACGGGTGATCTGGCCGGGGTTGGCACTGTCACTGACCGTCTTGTCCGTCAACTACATTGGCTATGGGGTGCGTGACGCCATGGACCCACGCGCAGGCAATCAATAGGCAGAAAAGGCCAAGCGGCTTGCGTTTTGCACGAAGGGCAGACCATTTCCCCACCGGAAGCGTCGGCATGTGGAACAGGGTTTCCCAAAGAGCGCAGGCACGGAATATTTTCCCGATGCGGGCCTCACAAGAACATCAAAATCCCCTTGATTCACAGATAAACGATCTGCATCTGGAACATATTCCCAAAAGCGGAGATATGAAGATGTTCGAGACATTCGGTTTTGAAACCCTCACCCCACGAAGCGCCTCTGTCCTGTTCGGCTTGTCCCTCGGCCTCGGATTTGGTGTGTTGGCATTTCTCTCCCGTTTTTGCCTGCGCCGTGGATTGGTGGGGCCGGCGTCCGAACGTCACTCTGCTTTGACCACCTGGCTCATGGCGCTGGCCGTGGCC
>DDMF01000013.1:7322-7559 GCA_002340515.1 Rhodobacteraceae bacterium UBA2553
CTGGCCGTGGCCGTCATCGGCACACAAGCCGCCGCCTGGGCCGGGTGGATCAGTTTTTCAGAACACCGCTTTTTGGCCCCAGACCTGCCGCTGGTTGAGATCCTTTTGGGCGGCGTCATGTTTGGCGCTGGCATGGTTCTAACCCGTGGCTGCCTGTCGCGCCTGACGGTGCTGGCCGCCACCGGGAACCTGCGGGCCGTGGTTGTGCTTGGCGTCGCTTCATTGACCGCTCTTGCC
>DDMF01000077.1:0-10049 GCA_002340515.1 Rhodobacteraceae bacterium UBA2553
ATCCATCGCTGCGATCACCTTGGCGCGCGCATCGGTCAGACGGTTGGGGCGGAACCCGGTGGCGCGCAGCACTTTGCGCATCGAGGGCGGATCCATCAGCCCCGGTGCGCGGGTCGCCAGCCGCAACATGTGGTTCATCGGTGTGATGGTGTAATCACCCACACGGGTCAGGAAATCAGCCATTTCACCGCGCATCGGCGCCACATCCAGCACTTTGTTCACGGCGCGCAACTTGGACGCGTCAAACCCGGTCTCGCCCGGCCCCCAGACAACACCCAGCACCTTGCGCGGCCCCAAGGGGGCTTCGACATAATCGCCCCGAACACAGCCACCTTCGGGGGCCTTATAGGTCAGGATGCGGTCCAGCGGCTGGGCGGTCATCACCGCAATCCGGTCACCTTCGGCAAACTGGCGCGCAACATCGCGGTGAGGCATCCGGGGGTCTCATCTCATCAGGGGTTTCAGTCTGGGTTCTTTTTGCGCTATGACGACGCCAAGAACAAGCTGCCTAACCCGGATAGGAACGCGCATATGAAATTCTTTGCAGATACCGCCGACATCGACGCCATTAAGGACCTTGCCGCTTATGGCATGGTGGACGGCGTAACCACCAACCCTTCGATCATCAAAAAATCGGGCCGTGACATCATTGAAGTCACCAAAGAGATCTGTTCGATCGTCGATGGCCCCGTGTCGGCCGAAGTCACCGCCGTTGACGCGGAAACCATGATCGCCGAGGGCCGCAAGCTCGCCAAAATCGCCGACAATATCGCGGTGAAAGTACCCCTGACATGGGACGGGCTGAAGGCCTGTAAAACCCTGTCGGACGAAGGCACTATGGTCAATGTGACCCTGTGTTTCTCGCCCAACCAGGCGCTGTTGGCGGCCAAAGCGGGTGCGACGTTTATCTCGCCCTTCATTGGCCGTTTGGACGACATCGCGCTGGACGGGATGGAGCTGATTGCTGACATCCGCACCATCTATGACAACTATGGCTATGAGACCGAAATCCTGGCCGCCTCAATCCGCAATGTGAACCACGTGAAAGACTGCGCCATTGTGGGTGCTGACGTGATCACAGCCCCCCCTTCGGTCATCAAAGCAATGGCAAGCCACGTGCTGACCGACAAAGGTCTGGACGCGTTTTTGGCGGACATCGCAGCGGCAGACATCAAAATTCTGTAATCGCGCCCGCGTGAAAAATGTCGCGGCAGGGTCACGGCCTTGCCGCGTTTACGTTATCTTAACCAAAAATATGCGGTAATTGCCGCCAAGCTCGTGTATAAACATGGGCAACGTATAAAAATAAGAACAGACAAACCGAGGCAGTTATGAGCAATCCCGTTTCCATTGCGCCCGTTTCTATTGCAGATGACCTGCGCGACGCGTTGATCTCGCAACCCGAAGTCATTCTTGATGATCAAGGGCTTATGCATGCGTTGATCGCGGCAAACGAACGCGCGATGGGCACCAATATCGTTGATCTGCGCGGCATCGCCATGGACCGGCTTGAGGCGCGCCTTGATCGGCTGGAAGACACCCACCGTTCCGTGATTGCAGCCGCTTACGAAAATCTGGCCGGGATGAACCTGATCCACCGCGCTGTTTTGCGCATGTTGGATCCTGCCGAATTCGAAGACTTCATGAAAGATCTGGGCGGCGAAGTGGCCGAGATTCTGCGCGTCGACGCGGTGCGTCTGGTGCTGGAAACCGTGCAAAGCGACAAAAACCCCGCCGTGCAAAAGCTGGGCAAAGTGCTGGCCACCGCGCAACCGGGGTTCATCGACAATTATCTGGGTGGCCCGCGCGATCAAAACGCCCGCTCGGTGTTTTTGCGGCAAATTCAGGAACAGGACGCAACGATCTATGGCGACAGCGGGTTCTGGGTCCGGTCCGAAGCCTGCATCCGTCTTGATCTTGGCCGTGGTCGTCTGCCCGGCATGTTGGTGATGGGGGCCGAGGATCCACATCAATTCAAACCGGGGCAAGGCACAGATTTGCTTCAGTTTTTCGGCGGGGTATTTGAACGCGCCATGCGCCGCTGGTTGTCGTGACCGGGGGCAATTCTCTTGCAATCTCTGCCGGCGCGCGCGACGCGCTGGAAACCTGGCTTGATCATCTGCGCGCCCTTGGTGGGGCTGCAGATAACACATTAACAGCATACCAAACCGACCTGTCTGGGTTTCTGGCCTTTATGGCGCAACATTTGGGTGGCCCCCAAGGGCGGGCGGCTTTGGCACAGGTTACGCTGTCAGATATGCGGGCTTGGATGGCCCATGAACGGGCGCGCGGGGTGGCGACACGATCCTTGGCACGGGCCTTATCCGCTGTAAAAAGCTTTTACAATTGGCTCAGCGAGCGGGATGGTTTTGACGCCACCGCCGTTTTGTCCGTGCGCAGCCCGAAATTCACCAAAAAACTGCCCCGTCCTTTGGCGCCGGATGCCGCCAAAGCCGTGTTGGATCTGGTTGGTGATCAAGCCCGACAAGATTGGGCGGGTGCGCGCGACATTGCTGTGATCACCTTGCTGTACGGTTGCGGCTTGCGCATTTCCGAAGCGCTGTCATTAACCTGCGCCGATGCCCCCCTGCCCGAGGTGCTGCGCATCACCGGGAAGGGCGGAAAAGAACGCATCGTGCCGGTGCTGGAGGTGGCGCGCCGCGCGGTTGAGACCTATCGCCGCCAATGCCCCCACCCCGAAACACCGACAGCCCCGCTTTTTCGGGGGGTGCGCGGCGGAGCGTTAAACCCACGCAGCGTGCAGAAGGTGATGGAACAAACCCGCCTGCAACTGGGCCTGCCGTCCAGCGCCACCCCGCACGCGATGCGACATTCCTTTGCGACGCATTTGTTGAATGCGGGCGGAGATTTGCGCGCGATCCAGGAACTGTTGGGCCATGCCAGCCTGTCGACCACACAAGCCTATACCGCGGTGGACACCGCCCGCTTGATGGAGGTTTATGAGGCCACGCATCCACGGGCAAACCGCTCAACTTAAGCCAATCTTAGATTTTCCCTTTCTTCCAAAGCACAATTGCGGCACAAGGCGCCCATGAATATTCAGACCAAAGCCCTTCTCGTGCATCTTTTGACTGCAACAGGTGCCGTTTTCGCCATGCTGGCCATGCTGGCGGCCGTAGATGAAAAATGGGGGCTGATGTTTTTGTGGCTGGTTGTCGCCTTCGCGGTGGACGGTATCGACGGGCCATTGGCGCGGCATTACCATGTTAAAATCAACGCGCCGCAATATGATGGTGTGTTGATGGATTTGATCATCGACTATCTGACATACGTGTTCATCCCAGCCTATGCACTGTTTAAATCCGGCTTGATGCCCGGTTGGACCGGTTGGGTGGCGATCATTGTGATCACCTTTACGTCCGTTGTATATTTCGCCGATACACGCATGAAAACAAAAGACAACTCCTTCTCTGGTTTCCCCGGATGCTGGAACATGTTGATCCTTGTTCTCTTTGCAACAGAGCCTAATTTCTGGGTGATGCTGGCGTTGATCATCGCGCTTGCCGCCGGGATGTTCTTTCCGTTGAAATTCATTCACCCCACCCGCACGCTGCGCTGGCGGTTGCTGAGTTTCCCAATGGCCTTGGCGTGGACGTTTTTTGCGGGCTGGGCGGCCTGGGTCGATTTTCACCCCGAAAGCTGGGCGCATTGGGGATTGGTCGCGACGTCGATCTATTTGATCGGGGCGGGTGTGGCACAGCAAATCATTCCCGAGCGCACACCCGCGTAAGCGAGGCCGAAGGAGCGCTGCCCCTCGCCGCAGGTGCCGGGCGTTATCGCGCCCAGCGTTTCAGGGCGTCTTCGTCGTTCACCTTGGCATCCACCCACGCAGTTTTGCCCGCTTTGGTGAATTCTTTTTTCCAGAACGGTGCGCGGGATTTTAGGTAATCCATCAGATATTCGGCGGCCTCGAATGCGGCAACCCGGTGTTTGGCGGCGGTGGCCACCATCATGATCTGATCGCCGGGGCGCATGGGGCCATAGCGGTGGATGACCAGACATTGGCCCAGCTCCCACCGTGTGATGGCCTCATCCACAATTGCGGCAACCGCTTTTTGCGTCATCCCCGGGTAGTGTTCGATCTCCATCCGGTCAAGCGAGCCATCATCGTCGCGCACAATGCCGGTAAAGCTGACCACGGCGCCGACATTCTTGCGGCCACGGCCAAAACCTCGCAGCTCAGCACTTGGGTCGAATTCTTCGGCTTGTACGCGAACGTGATTTTGATCAGCCATGTTAACCGCCTGTCATCGGGGGGAAAAATGCCACTTCGCGCACGCCTTTCAGGGGCGCGTCGAAATCTGACAATTCTTGGTCCAAGGCCACGCGCAGGGCGGAAAGATCTTTGAAGGCTTCTGCATATCGCGGTTCACGAGCGCGCAGTTCTTCCACCAAATCCGCCACGGTGCTGGCCGAGGTTTCAACCTGTTCGCGCGGCTCGCCAATGCGTTCGCGCACCCAGGCAAAATACATCACATCAACCATTTTCAGGTTCCTCTCGCAGGAAAGGCATCGCCTTTCGGAAGTAGTCCCAACCGGTGACCAAGGTCAGGATGCCGGCAATCCACAAAAGGGCCACGCCGATATAGGTCGACCAGATCAGGCCGGTCGTATAGAAGTTCAGGCCCACCTCATCCGGGATCACCCCGTTATAGATGCTTTCGATCAGTTCTGCGTCCATGCCTTGCGACCGGTTCAGCATCGAATGTTCAAAGATACCGGTGGAAAACAGGACGGCGATGGCCACCATCTGCACGGTGGTTTTCCATTTCGCCAGATTGGTCACCTTCAGCGCACGGGCTTTGTCGCCCAAGGTTTCACGCAGGCCGGACACAAACACCTCGCGATAGATGATCAGGGCCGAGGGCAGCAAGATCCACGGTGTCACCCCCGCATACCCATTGATCACCAACAGCGCGATCAGCACCATGGCCTTATCCGCAATCGGATCCATCGCCGCGCCAAACAGGCTTTCCAACTTCCAAGCGCGCGCCAGATAGCCATCAAGATAATCGGTGATCGACGCCACGATAAACAGGATAAAAGCGTACCAATCCGCCCAGGGGCGGGCAAAGTACAGAAACATCACGGCGACCATAGGCGCGGCAAGCAGCCGGGCGATGGTCAGAATATTAGGAAGTGTCCATCTCATACCGCTATCCTTACAATGTCATGCGCGATCATGGAAGAAGCCATAGATGGTTTCGGCAAGACTTTCCGAAATGCCATCAACGGCTTTGAGGTCTTCCAACCCTGCGCGGCTGGCGGCCTTGGCGGAGCCGAAATGCTGCAAAAGCGCGCGTTTGCGGGTGGCGCCCACGCCGGGCACCTCGTCCAGCGGAGTGGCCCCCTGGGCTTTGGCGCGTTTGGCGCGGTGAGTGCCGATGGCAAAGCGGTGGGCTTCGTCGCGCATCCGTTGGATGAAGTACAGAACTGGGTCATTTCGTTGTAACGCAAAGGGGCGTTGGCCCCTGCGGTGGAATTCTTCTTTTCCGTGGTCGCGGTCGACCCCTTTGGCCACCCCAACCATGGGAATATCGGTCACGCCCATTTCCACCATGATCTCATGCACCGCACTGACCTGCCCCATGCCACCGTCGATGAGCAACAGATCCGGCCAATGGCCCTCTTCGCGGGTGGGGTCCTCTTTGATCAGCCGTTTAAAGCGGCGTTTCAGCACCTCTTTCATCATGCCAAAGTCGTCACCCGGCGTCAGGTCTTCGCCCTTGATGTTAAACTTGCGGTATTGGCTTTTCAGGAACCCTTCGGGGCCGGCCACGATCATGCCGCCCACGGCGTGTGCGCCCTGGATGTGCGAGTTATCATAGACTTCGATCCGTTGCGGCGGAGCCTCAAGCGCAAAGGCCTCTGCCACGCCTTTCAAAAGCCGCGCTTGGGTGGCGGTTTCTGACATTTTACGGGCCAGACTTTCGCGCGCATTCCGGTGGGCATTTGCGACCAGTTCCGATTTCTCGCCACGCAACGGCACGGCAATTTCGACCTTGCGGCCCAGACGGTCCGACAGCGCCTCTTCCATCAAATCCTGATCATCCAGCGGGTCCGAGACAAGGATCAGCCGCGGTGGTTCTTTTTGGTCATAAAACTGGCCAACAAAGGCCTGCAACACTTCGCCCGCGCCGACCGGATCTTTGCCGTTGCCAACACGCGGATAGAAATCGCGGTTGCCCCAGTTTTGATGGGCGCGGATGAAAAAGACCTGAACGCAGGCCTGCCCGCCCTCCATATGCAGCGCAACCACATCCGCCTCGCCCACGGTGCGCGGGTTGATCCCTTGGGATTGCTGCACTTGGGTCAGCGCGCGGATCCGGTCGCGTAACATGGCGGCGCGTTCAAAGGCCATCGCCTCAGATGCCGCCTGCATTTCCTCGGCCAGTTCTTCTTGCATCTTGGTGGTGCGCCCAGACAGGAAATTGACCGCCTCAGACACCAGTTCGCCATAATCTTCTTTGCTCACCTTATCCACGCACGGCCCCGCACAGCGTTTGATCTGAAACTGCAAACAGGGGCGCGTGCGGCTTTCGAACATGGAATCAGTGCAATTGCGCAAAAGGAACACTTTTTGCAGCTGGTTTAACGTGCGGTTCACCGCATCGGCGCTGGCAAAGGGGCCAAAATACTGGCCTTTTTCCTTGCGCGCGCCCCGGTGTTTTTTGATCTGCGGAAAGTCATGCCCCGTCAACAGAATCTGAGGAAAGGCCTTGTCGTCACGCAGTAACACATTGAAGTGCGGCTTTAGCTGTTTGATCAGGTTCTGTTCAAGCAGCAGCGCCTCTGTCTCTGTCTTTGTGGTCAGAAACATCATGCTGGTGGTCTGGCTGATCATGCGTGCAATGCGCGCCGTATGACCGGTGGGTTTGGCATAGTTCGAGACGCGCTTTTTCAGGTTGCGTGCCTTACCCACATAAAGCACCCGTCCCTTTTCATCGAGCATCCGGTAAACCCCCGGCGAGCCGTCCAAAAGGCGCAGATAAGACTGAATCACCACATGCCCGGCGGGCACGGGCGTGTCGTCTTGTGCGGGGGCATCACGGGTCATTGAATATCCTTGCGATTCTCAACATGGCTGCAATCTTACCGGGTTTGAGGCAAGAGAAAACATGCCCACAAAAACTGTGGATAAGTCTGAGGATTTATCTGCTCAGCCATGGAAATTCCCTTGTTTTCAGCCTGCTTCGTTGGTTTGCCCAATTTTTAGGCACCGCGGTAATGCCTTGATTTTAAACAGTTTAAATATGAACAAATTGTAAACCAATGATTTCATTGCAAAAAATTACGGTTTACCCGGGGGAAGAATTGAACAGGTGTACAACTTTCCGCAGAGCGCGCAGAAGACCCGCCGTTTTAAGGTGGATCACTCGACCCCGCGAATGTCCGGCGTTTGCCAGCCAAGGTGCTGGCCACCATCCACGGCAATCACCTGACCGGTCACAGAAGGTGCATTCAAGAAGTAAGACAGCGCTGCGGTCACGTCCTCGGCATTGGCACCACGGCCCAGAACAGTCCCCGCCCGCTGGCCTGCAAAATGCGCCTTGGATTGGCGGTGACCAATGATGGTGGGTCCCGGTGCAATGGCGTTCACCCGCACGTCTGGGGCCAGCCCTTGGGCGGCGGTTTGCGTCAACGTCCACAGGCCCATTTTGGCCAATGTATAGGTCGCAAGTTCCGGGGTCAGCTTTTTAACCCTTTGATCTACCATATTCACCACAAGGGCTTGGGCTTTGGGTTCGCCCGCGTCGTCCGTCATCGCTTTGGGCGCTTGGGCCGCAAAGGATTGGATCATGAAAAACGGCGCGCGCAGGTTGGAATTCATATGCCGATCCCACGCGTCTTGGGTCGCTGTGTGGATATTGTCATATTCAAAGACCGAGGCGTTGTTCACCAGCACGGTGAGCGGCCCACCAAGGGCTTGGGCCGCCTGTGGCACAAGCGCCTCAGCGGCATGCATATCCAACAGATCTGCCCGAAGCGTTACGGCTTTACGCCCCAAGCCGCGGATCGCCTCTGCCGTTTCTTCGGCCCCGTCTGCCGAAGCGGCGTAATGCACGGCAACATCATAGCCCTGCCCGGCCAGCTCCAATGCCATCGCCCGGCCCAGCCGCGCAGCAGATCCCGTGACAAGAGCGCGTTTTTCCATCTCAGTTCACCAAAACAGCTGCGATATAGATCAGATATAGTGCGCTGAGGATGGCCCCCCAAATCCGGCCCATATGCCATTTCAAGAACACAAAGGGGGCAAGCAATGCTGACGCGCCAAGCATCACCCAGATATCAAACTGCAGAATGCCCGGATCCACAGGGATCGGCCCCACCATCGACGAGATGCCAATGATCGCAAGCAGGTTGAACATGTTCGACCCGATGACATTGCCCAAGGCCACCTCCGCCTGATTGCGCAGCGCCGCCATCACCGTCGTGGCAAGTTCGGGCAAGGAGGTACCAAGCGCCACCAGCGTGAGGCCGATCACCGTTTCCGACACGCCATAATGGCGGGCAATATTGGTCGAGGCATCCACCAAAAGGTCGGCCCCGAGCGGCAGGCCGATCAGGCCCAAAATCAGGAACATGATGACTTTCCACCATGGCATATCCGGATCCGCGCCTTCGACCTCGTCTTCGTCATCCGCAAAGGCGGCTTCGGCATTCCGGCAATCGCGGCGGTGACACAGCGCATCTTTGAAGGCAGAGGACAGCATCAGGGCAAGCGCCGCCAGCAGCACCAGACCTTGCACCCAAGTGATCACCCCGCCCATGCAGAGCACGGTAAACAGGACCGTCGCGCCCATCATTTGCAGATAGCTTTTGCGGGTGTCGCAGCCACCGGTCGACAGACCCTTCATCAAGGCAGGCACGCCCAGAACCAACAGGATATTGGCGGTGTTGGATCCCACCACATTCCCCATCGCCAGCCCCGGCACCCCCTCAAGGATTGCACGGACCGAGATCAAAAGCTCGGGGGCCGAGGTGCCAAAGGCCACAATCGTCAACGAGACAATCAACGCCGGAACCCCAAGCCGCAACGACAGGTTCACCGCGCCGCGCACCAGACTGTCGCCTGCCAAAAGCAGTATAATCAGGCCAAGGGCCGCAAAAATCAGATCCAAGGACTAGCCCTTTCCCTTACACTCACATGTGGATTTCCCGATCAGGAATTTCCCACAACGCGGACATTTCATCGCGGCAATACGCGACTGGCCGGGATAGCGCAACTTTCCAAACATGGCCATCACGCCCATCGCGACCAGAAACAGGACAACAACTTTGATGACCATTTACAGCCCAAAGCGCGCAAACTCGGCCCGCTCCTCTAGGTTCTCAATGGCATCCGACATGAGGCGCACACCAAAACGGGACAACAGCCCCCGGCGCGGCCCAAACACGCGAAAACGCACTTTGTCGCCGTAGCGGTCCTTCATCGTTGGGATCAGATGGCCAATGCTATCCACCAGCCCTTTTTCGATGGCTTTGCGCCCCAACCAAATCTCGCCGGTGAACAGATCTTCACCTTCCGGCAGTTTGCCTGCGCGGCGCGTCTCAACATGGGTTTTGAAACTTGTGTGAATGTCTTCCAGCAGGCCTTTCAAACGCTCAACGTCCTCGGGGTTTTCTGCACGAAACGGGTCCAGTTGAGATTTCGATTTCCCAGCTGTGTAAACGCGCCGGTCCACACCGATTTTTTCCATCAGACCCGTCATGCCAAAACCCGCCGAAATCACGCCAATCGACCCCACGACTGAACTTTCGTCGACGATGATCTCATCCGCCGCCGTCGCCAGCCAATAGCCACCTGACGCGGCCACATCTTCGACAAAGGCCGTGACGGGGATGTCTTTTTCCGCCGACAACCGGCGAATACGTGCGGCAATCAGGCTGGATTGCACCGGGCTTCCCCCCGGCGAATTGATCACCAGGGCCACCGCTTTGGGTTTACCTTTGCGAAACGCGCGTTCAATCGCGGACGCAAGGCCCGCGTCGTTTAACTGCCCGCGGCCACCAGTTGCGATCACACC
>DDMF01000077.1:10118-13514 GCA_002340515.1 Rhodobacteraceae bacterium UBA2553
GATCACACCCGACAATCGGATGACCGCCACGGTGGGGGGGCGTTTTAGAGAAGGGATCCAGTTTTGCATGGGGATGATGTAGTCTCCGCCGGGGTTTCTAACAAGGGTGCCAAGGGGGCAATCTTCCCCCCTGACCGTTTTGTCATTACGTCACCTTAACTGCGCAACCGCCATCCGGTGCGGAAAATCCAGCCAATGGCCGCCAAACAGGCCCCCATAAAGACAAGAATTGCCACAACCGACCAGACCAGCGACACATCCGCCACGTCGAAAAACGCCCAGCGGAAGCCCGAGATCAGATAGACCACCGGATTAAACAGCGTGACCGTCTGCCAAACCGGCGGCAACATCGAGATCGAGTAAAACGAGCCGCCCAGAAAAACCAGCGGTGTAATCACCAACAAGGGCACCAATTGCAGCTGTTCAAAGTTGCCCGCCCAAATGCCGATAATGAACCCCAAAAGCGCAAAGCTAAGGCAGGTCATCACCAAAAACACCATCATCCAGACCGGATGGGCAATTTCAAGATCCACAAAGAAATGCGCGGTCACAAAGATGATCATCCCGATCATAAACGCCTTGGTCGCCGCAGCACCCACATAGCCGATCACAATTTCAATGAAAGATATTGGCGCTGAGAGAAGCTCATAGACCGTGCCGATAAACTTTGGAAAATAGATCCCGAAACTGGCGTTTGATGTTGCTTGGGTCAGCACGGTTAGCATGATCAAACCGGGCACGATGAATGCGCCATAGCTGACCCCCTCGACCTGATCAATGCGCGACCCGATGGCGGCACCAAAGACGATGAAATAGAGAGAGGTTGATAGAACGGGCGAGATGATTGATTGCAACAGCGTGCGAAACGTCCGCGCCATTTCAAAGCGGTAGATGGCTTTAATTGCGTTCCAGTTCATTGGGCGCCCTCCTTCACGAGGTCCACAAAAATATCCTCAAGCGAGCTTTGTCGGGTAGACAGATCCACCAGATGCAGCCCCGCTTCGCGCAGGTCAGCCAGCAATCCGGTGATCCCGGTGCTTTCACCTTGGGTGTCATAGGCGTAAACAAGCCCGCCATTTTCAACACGCAGCCCGTCGGCGCTCAGCCCGGCAGGCACGGTCTCAATCTGTTCAGACAATTCAATGAACAGCTCTTTTTGCCCCAGACGTTTGATCAGCGCATCTTTCTCTTCGACCAGCAGGATCTCTCCGTTTGAGATCACGCCAATCCGGTCCGCCATCGCTTCGGCTTCCTCGATATAATGGGTGGTCAGGATCACGGTCACGCCGGTTTCTTTCAGACGGGCCACAATCTCCCACATGTCTTTGCGCAGCTCAACATCCACGCCCGCGGTGGGTTCATCCAGAAACAAAATCCGCGGCTCGTGGCACAGCGCTTTGGCAATCAGTACCCGGCGTTTCATCCCGCCAGACAGCGTCATGATCCGGCTGTCTTTCTTGTCATGCAAGCTGAGCAATTTCAGGATCTCTTCGATGCGTGCGTCATCTTTTGGTTTGCCAAACAGCCCACGCGAAAACCGGACGGAATTCATCACCGTTTCAAACGGTTCCAAGTTGATTTCCTGCGGGACCAATCCGATCAGATCACGGGCGGCACGAAAATCGCGCGCATGATCATAGCCGCCAACCGTAATTGTGCCGGATGTCGCCGTTGCAATTCCGCAAACAATTGAAATTAATGTGGTTTTACCGGCTCCATTTGGCCCGAGAAGCGCAAGGATTTCACCCTCGCTGATCGACAGATCAACCCCCTTTAGCGCCTGATGTCCACCAGCATAG
Source organism: Rhodobacteraceae bacterium UBA2553 (assembly GCA_002340515.1). Classification (GTDB taxonomy): domain Bacteria; phylum Pseudomonadota; class Alphaproteobacteria; order Rhodobacterales; family Rhodobacteraceae; genus Aliiroseovarius. The sequence continues at coordinate 11,918 of DDMF01000077.1, forward strand.
GTTTTGGTCAGCCCTTCGACTGTTAGGATGTCACCCATGATATCTCCTGTCTTCCCCACTGGCGGATTGCGTCCGTGACGTCGCGCAATTTGAATAAGGCCAGAATTCCTAGATAAGCAATCCAGCGGCCCCTTCAAGACGCAAAAGCTGAACTTTTGTCTCAACCCCGCCCGCCCCGGAAAATCCAACCAATTTGCCCCCCGCGCCCATCACGCGGTGGCAGGGGATAATCACCGGAATCGGATTGCCGCCACAGGCATTTCCAACCGCCTGGGCCGAGTTGCCAGTCAGCGCGGCGATCTCGCCGTAGGTCAGCGTCTCGCCGTAAGGAATGGCCGACATCGCGTCACAAACCGCACGCTGAAAATCAGAGCCATTCACCCGCAATGGCAGGTCAAACTTGGTCAGTTTCCCATCGAAATAGGCCGCCAATTGCGCATAGGCCTCGCGGCGTAAATCCGTCTCTTCGCCCTCATCAAACCGCCCCCACGTCAGGCGTGTAATCGCGCCGTCCTGTTCATGCACAACAAGCGGGCCAACGGGGCTTTGAAAGGGTGAATTCGTCATACCCTACCCTGCACGAGGCGCACCCTTAGAGCAATCCGCTTCCTGCGAAAGGGGGCTAAACAATCGCATCCCAATCGTCGTCGAGTGCGGCTTTCAAGAACCCCTCAGGATCCAAGGAAAAGGATTGATAAAGCTTGAAATGCTCTGTGTCACGATACTGGCACGGGGAAATACCCCGGTGGGTGATTAGTCGCAAGTCAGCGCCCGGCGTGGCCATTAAGATCGGGGAATGCGTGGATAAGATGACCTGTGATCCACCTGTCTTCTGAACATCAGCCAACAGTCGCAACAAATCCACCTGGCGGCGTGGGGATAGCGCACTTTCGGGTTCATCAAGGAAATATATCCCCTGTTGTTGCATCCGTTCACCAAAAAACCGCAGAAAGCCCTCTCCATGGGAATGGGACAAGAAATCCGGTGCGGCGCCTCCATAGGTTTGCGCAGCTTCATCCAGATAGCGCGAGACGGAAAAGAAGGTTTCAGCCCGGAAAAACCAGCCTTGCGTTACTTTGGGAAGCCAAGCGCCACGTAAGACATCCCCCAAACCAGCACCGCTGACATCAAGCGCCATACCGTGATCCACCGGCGCATAACCATTGGCACCGCCCGCTTCGTCAAAGCCGCAGAACCCCGCAATCGCCTCAATCAAGGTTGATTTTCCAACCCCGTTTTCTCCACAAAAGATAGTGACCGGCGCGTCAAACTCCAGTTCAAACACGTCATTCATCCAAGGAACCGTAAAGGGATATTCCTGCGGTAAAGGCACAGCCTCTGGCCGCACCCAGATCCGTTTCAGGTATGGGGCATGGAGTTTTGTATTTCGCGCACGCTTTGCCATGTTCTCGCCGAAAGAAAACAAAGGGCGAACCAAACGGCCCGCCCTTTATTGGTTAGCTCAGCGCGTCGCTGCATCGGCCGCAGGTGCCCGCATGTTTGTGCTTGCCCACATCTGGCAGGATTTTCCAACAGCGTTGGCATTTCTCGCCAGAGGCTTTTTCAAACACAACCCCAACCCCTTCGACTTCCGGCT
>DDMF01000077.1:13528-16844 GCA_002340515.1 Rhodobacteraceae bacterium UBA2553
GGCAGGCGGAAGGCCTCCGCAGGCAGCGGATCATTTGTCAGAACCACGTTGGACGTGATCACAACGTCGGCAAAATCCACCGACTTCAGCGCGGCCAGAATCACGTCATCGCGCACATGCACAACGGGCGCCGCCTCTAATGACGCACCGATGACCTTGTCGCGACGCTGGATTTCCAATGCTGCGGTGACCACACGGCGGGTTTGACGGATGCCTGCCCATTTTGCGGCCAGCGGTTCATCCAACCAATCGGCTGGCGTGTCGGGGAAGTCGACCATGTGAACCGAGCTGTTATCGCCGGGGAACCGCTCCAACCACACTTCTTCCATGGTGAACACAAGGATTGGTGCCAACCATGTGGTCAAGCGATGGAACAAGATGTCCAAAACCGTGCGCGCGGCCCGGCGGGCTTGGCTGTCGGCCCCGTCGCAATACAGCGCATCTTTGCGGATATCGAAATAGAAGCTCGACAAATCCACAGTCGCAAAGTTGAACACCGCTGAGAACACACCTTGAAAATCGAAGGATTTATAGCCTTCGCGCACGGTGTGGTCGAGTTCTGCCAAACGGTGCAGCACCCAACGCTCCAGCTCTGGCATTTCCGCCAGATCCAGTTTTTCCGCCTCGTCAAATTCCGCCAGATTGCCCAGCATAAACCGCATGGTGTTACGCAAACGGCGATAGCTGTCGGCCACACCCTTGAGGATTTCTGGCCCGATCCGCTGGTCGACCATATAATCGGTTTGGGCGACCCAAAGGCGTAGAATATCCGCACCATATTGCTTGATCACAGCCTCTGGAACGATGGTGTTGCCCAACGACTTGGACATCTTCATGCCCTTTTCATCCAGCGTAAACCCATGTGTCACAACGTTTTTATATGGCGCACGACCTTTGGTACCACAGGCTTGCAACAAAGATGAATGGAACCAGCCCCGGTGTTGGTCGGTGCCTTCCATGTAAACGTCCGCAATCCCGTCCGGCGTGCCATCTTCGCGGTCGCGCAGTACAAAGGAATGGGTCGATCCGCTATCAAACCACACGTCGAGCACGTCATAGACCTGCTCCCACTCATCCGCGTTGTGATCCGCGCCCAAAAAGCGTTCTTTGGCGCCAGCGGCATACCAGCAATCGGCCCCTTCCACCTCAAACGCTTCAGAAATCCGAGCGTTCACAGCAGGGTCGCGCAAAAGGAAGCCTTCGTCCGTCGGCAACAGGCCCTTTTTCACAAAACAGGTCAGCGGCACACCCCAGGCGCGTTGGCGCGACAGCACCCAATCCGGGCGCGCTTCGATCATGGAATACAGGCGGTTACGACCAGTTTGTGGCCACCATTTCACCAGCTTGTCGATGGAATTCAGCGCGCGGGTGCGGATGGTGGTGCCCATCTCGTCCTGCCCGTCGCCCACGTTTTTATCAACGGCGGCAAACCACTGTGGCGTGTTGCGGAACACAATCGGTGCTTTTGACCGCCACGAATGTGGATAGCTGTGCGTGACCCGGCCGCGCGCGATGATGCCACCGGCTTCGACCAGCTTGGCGATCACAGCGTTATTGGCTTTGCCTTCTTTGCCCTTGCGGTCAAACACCTCAAGCCCCGCGAAAAACGGCACATGCGGCAGGAACTCAGACGCTTCGCCCACATTGTGGGTCATGCGGTCGATCCAGTTGCGCTTGACGAAACATTCATAGTCGTCGGCACCGTGGCTGGGCGCCGTGTGCACAAAGCCGGTCCCCGCATCGTCGGTCACATGATCCCCGTCGATCATGGGCACGTCGTAATCCCAGAACCCTATTTCATCAGAGACACCAAGGCCGCGGTCACTAAGGACAGCACCACTCATATAGGGATTTAGAGACAAGAAATCACTGACAGCTATCTCTCCCCCGTCACAACCGCTCAACGGATGCTGCAACGAAAGGCATTCAAGTTCATATCCCTGAACATCGCGTAATCTAGTGAATTCGGTGACGCGGGATTTGCCCAGAACATCTTCGGCCAACGTATCAGCAAGAAGGTAAAGGTCCTCCGGATTGGTCCAGCTTTCTTCCTCGGTCGCATCGACGCGATAAAGCCCATAGGCGACCTTGTCATTATAGGCCACGGCCTTGTTTGACGGGATGGTCCATGGGGTGGTGGTCCAAATCACCACGCGAGCCCCGCGTAAATCTTCAACCCTTTCGCTTGCTCTGTCGTATTCCTCTGGAGACCATCCAGAAACCAGTTCATCGGAGAAATCATTAATATCCTGGACACTAAACGGCACCCAGATCGTGTGCGACTTGTGGTCGTGATACTCGATCTCCGCCTCAGCCAGCGCCGTTTTCTCAACCGGCGACCACATCACGGGCTTTGACCCTTGATACAGCGTGCCGTTCATCAGGAACTTCATGAACTCCTCAGCAATCACGGCCTCGGCGTGGAAGTTCATGGTCAGATAAGGATCATCCCATTTGCCGGTGATGCCGATGCGTTTAAATTCCTCACGCTGGATATCCACCCAACCTTCGGCAAATTTGCGGCACTCCTGACGGAAATCCACCACATCCACATCGTCCTTGTTCTTGCCCTTCTTGCGATACTGCTCTTCGATTTTCCATTCGATCGGCAGACCGTGGCAATCCCAACCCGGCACATAACGCGCATCAAACCCCATCATCTGATGGCTGCGCACAATCATGTCTTTGATGGTTTTGTTCAGCGCGTGACCGATATGCAGATGCCCGTTGGCATAGGGAGGGCCGTCATGCAGGATGAACTTCTCGCGACCGGCACTGATTTCACGAATCTTCTGGTACAGATCCATTTTCTGCCACTGCTTCAGCATCACAGGTTCACGCTCAGCCAGGTTGCCGCGCATAGGGAATGCCGTGTTCGGCAGGTTCAGTGTCGGTTTATAATCGGTCATTGTCGTATCGCTTCTGAATCTCTAATTGGCTTTGCCGGCGCGTGTCAGAAAATACTCTCTGACCGCCTCAATATCGGTAAAAATCTGCTGTTTCAGTTGCTCCAGCCCGGCAAACTTCTGCTCCGGACGGATAAATGTTTTGAACTCTACGCTCAGCAGTTGCCCGTAAAGATCACCGCTGAAGTCAAACAGGTGCGCTTCCAGTACCGGACGGGTACCGTTAACGGTCGGCCGCATACCCACATTACACACGCCCTGTGCCGACAAACCGTTGCCAGCGGCGACTTCGACGGCATACACCCCCGTCAACGGTCAGGCAAAGCGGTGCATGCGCACATTGGCGGTCGGCACTCCCAGCTGACGGCCCAACGCCTGACCGTGCATCACCCGGCCGCTCACCCGATATG
>DDMF01000057.1:0-4450 GCA_002340515.1 Rhodobacteraceae bacterium UBA2553
AATCTAGGACCACCTCTCTTCGCCATTGTCGTCATGCTGACCGCCAAAGATCAGGTCGATCCCCTCACCGCCGCGGACGAGGTCATTGCCGATGCCCCCGTCGAGATAGCCCGAGTATTCATCACTTGCCGCTGTGTAGGCCCCAATGATTTCATCATTGCCTTCACCGCCGAAAACAGCAGCGGGAGCAGCGCCAACCGTAATCTTGTCATCGCCTTCGCCGCCAAAGGCAAAGCTGGCATTGTCGCCAGTTGTGATTGTATCGTCACCGCCCTGACCATCAATGACGCCAACAAGGCCGTCTTCTTCCATCTCGACAAAGGGCGTACCGTTAAACAGTTTTAGCGCGGCGTCTGCTTTGATGCCATCGCTGGTCCCCGTATAGCTGTCATCGCCATCACCAAGCAGCATGGGGTCTGTTTCACCCATGACATGCTGGTAATCTGGCAACCCATAAATGGCATCGCAGTTTTTGCCCAGAAGCCCGTCCAAAAGCGTTGCATCAGACCCGCTTGGCGCGCCTTCACCTGGTTGATCAATCGGGTTCAGGACATCATCGGGATCTGCGGTATCATCAGTTGAGGGATCAGGATCATCGGTTGGAGTATCTGGCGGCGACAAGAAGTCACCTGTCCCGTTGTCAGGTGGTGAATCTTGGCCCTCATCCGGCTCCACTTCGTCCCGGTCATCCATAAAACCATCTGCCAAAAACACAGCAGGAACCAACCCGAGGAATAACAATCCAAACAACATGTGGCACCTATTTGCTAATGGCCAACTGACACAAAATACCCAAACGGGGCATGAGCAGACTCACACAACCGCTTGTGGGCATTCTACCAAGCAGTAAGAAAACTCCCAGAAGAATATACCTACAACTTTTGCTAATAGCATATAAAATCGGGGAAATGGTTAACGGAGGCCACTTTGCAAGATCTTGATTCTGACCAGTTAAGCCAAGAGGTCGCGGCCTTGCGAAATGAGGTGCACCGACTGAATTCCCACCGCTTTATCCTGTTGCATGATAGCCTGTGGAAGCTTGGATTATTTCAGCTTTATCGTGGGCTCGCGTTTGGGTTGGGCTCCGTTCTGGGTGCCACCATCCTTGTCGCTTTTGTGGTGCAAATGCTGTCATCGGTGAATTTCATCCCGGTCATTGGCGATTGGGCCCAGCAGGTGATTGATCATCTGAACCTCACAAGCCAGCCTTAAGCGCCTTTTCCTTTGCCTTTTGCCAAGAATCCCCCTATGAGCGCGCATCGGCTTGCATTCTGCGGGCCGTCTTCTCCATGGGCCTTGCTGGACGACGTCCCGGCATGCGCCATCACTCTAACCTTGTTAAGGAGACCCCGATGTCGATTACACCTGAAGAAAAAGCGCGTCTGATCAAAGAGTTCGGCACCAAAGAAGGTGACACTGGTTCAGCTGAAGTTCAAGTTGCGATCCTCAGCTCGCGTATCGCGACCCTGACCGAGCACTTTAAAACCCACAAAAAAGACAACCACGGTCGCCGTGGCCTTTTGAAAATGGTTGCTCTGCGTCGTAAGCTTTTGGACTACGCCCGTGCGAAAGATGAGGCCCGTTACCAGGACCTGATCAAACGCCTCGGCCTGCGCCGCTAACGTATTTCCAGTTTCTGGAATTCAGAACGCCCGTCTCGCAAGAGGCGGGCGTTTTTGTTATGGAACACCTAATTAATGACCTAGAGGTTTCCAATGACGCATTCTTACGCTGACAAAATCCCCATTTATTTGAACGATCAAATCATCGGTGCAGCAAAAATCTACCTTGAAGCGGCTGATAGATGCCTTCAACCCGGCCCTCATGCGACCAAAGTCACATTGGATACATGCCTCAACCCCGCACAAAACTGCGCCGTTGTCGCCTGCGAATTGATGCTGAAATCGATGAATGCGCGAGAGGTTAGCACTCCCGTCAGCAACAGCCTATCTGCTCTCAGCGGACCAGCCACCCTGCATCCCGAAACCGAACAGATTTACCAAATAGCCGTGGCAAATATCCCTGAAGAGGAACGCCAGAAACGGGATGCGTCTTACAAGCTCGAAATTGAAACGCTTCGATGCAAAATTCGAAATCGTACTCGCTTTCTTGGGCGCCTTGAGGAACGTAAAAGACACGCACATCAAAGCGGCAGACATGCTCTCGGCAACGAGATTTCTGCCTTAAAAGGTCGCAAAAAAGCGCAAATGAAAGACTGGGAAAAGACGTTACGGGACCGAGAACGATTTGATGAACATCGTGAGCATTCCGGTTTAGTGGACTACATTCCCTCAAACCATCGCGATACTTTGAAACGCTGGCTTGGGGCCCACGACATTAAGGCGCTCAATGATTTGGGCCGCCCGCTACAGGCCGCGCGATATCCGTACCAAAAAGAACTGGAAGATCACTTAGATCCTCTAGTTTGGTATGGGCGCGCCAAACGCCTTGCCGTGATGTGCGAAAAAATTCAACCCGGCTTGAATATGTTCACATTCAACGAGGGCCAGCGCCCTACCCTCACCGCTTCCGATCCACTCGTTTAATCAACTCCGCCACACGCGCACCAACCGCTGCGCTGCCTTTCGGGGACGGATGGATCATGTCGCCACCATGAAAACTACGGTCCCCATGTGGCACAAGGTCAGCGTTTGAGAGAAAATAAACCCCCTGCATCGCATCTGCCATCTCAGACAATCGCGCCTCATAGGCGTCACCATCATCTTTACAGCTTTCGATGACCGAGCCCACGCCGGGGCTGCGCAGATAACCGATCATCACCACCTTGGCGCCCGAATTACGGATCCGTTTCACCAGACCCGGCACCATGCCTTTGCGCCCATCCGCCGAGACCATTTTCTCGATCCGCCGATCACAGCGTGAGCAGCCACAGCCGAACCACAGATCATTGCCGCCGCCGGACAGGATCACCCAATCCCACGGGCCTTTTGCGACTTGCCGAGGAATGCTCAGCCCAAGCGCGCCCGTGACCGGAAGGTTATAAATCATCCGCGCGCCCCCCACGGCCCGGTTGCGCACGGGTTCATCCAGCGATTTCGCCACAACATCCGCAATCGAACGTCCGCGCCCTTTGTGCCAAGCCACCAAGCTGTCGCCGATCGCGAGAATTCGAGGCGGGGTGGATTTGGTTTCCGCCTGAAGGGGCGCAACCCAACACACCATCAGGAGTGCAAAAAGAGAGAGGAAAGATTTCATAATAAACTCGTTTTGAAAGACGCCTGAGTGCAAAGCAATACTGCACATGTAAATCTGGCATAAACATATAAAAAAACCACAGCGAAAATCCACGGCGTTTTTGCGCCGCCCTCACCCGCAGAACCACACCCTCTTCCCAAACCTGCCCATTTCCTGTATGGCGCAAAGGTCTGAGATTGCGTCCCGACCCCGGCGCACAGAAATGATATGTGGGGTCGGCGGCATGGGGCCGCCATTGAAACGGGAGACCCGGAGGGCCGGGAGTGCTCCCAACTAGGAAAACATGATGTTTGACGTAACTAAGAAATCAATCGAGTGGGGCGAAGAAACGCTCACTCTGGAAACGGGCAAAGTTGCCCGTCAGGCTGACGGTTCGGTGATCGCCACTTTGGGTGAAACCTCTGTCATGGCCAACGTAACCTATGCGCGCCAGCAAAAGCCCGGTCAGGACTTTTTCCCGCTGACGGTTCACTACAACGAGAAATACTATGCCGCTGGTAAGATCCCAGGTGGCTTTTTCAAACGCGAAGCGCGTCCGACCGAAAAAGAGACGCTGACATCGCGTCTGATCGACCGTCCGATCCGCCCGCTGTTTGTTCCCGGCTTCAAAAACGAAGTTCTGGTGATCTGTACCGTTCTGTCACATGACTTGGTCAACGACCCCGACATGGTTGCAATGATCGCGGCCTCGGCTGCCCTGACCATCTCTGGCGCACCATTCATGGGTCCCATTGGCGCATGCCGCGTTGGCTTTGAAGGTGGCGAATACGTTCTGAACCCAACTTGCGATGACATGCACAAGCTGCGTGACAATCCTGATCAACGCCTTGATCTGGTTGTGGCCGGCACCAAAGATGCGGTCATGATGGTTGAATCAGAAGCTTACGAGCTGACAGAGGAAGAAATGCTTGGCGCGGTGAACTTTGCCCACGAGCAAATCCAACCGGTTATCGACCTGATCATTGATCTGGCCGAAGACGCCGCGAAAGAGCCGTTTGACTTCCAGCCTGCTGACTACTCGGATCTGTATGCTGCTGTGAAAGCCGCTGGCGAAGACAAAATCCGCGCCGCTTACGGCAACACCGACAAGCAAGAACGCGTTGCAGCCGTATCAGCCGCCAAAGCTGACATCATCGCGTCTCTCACTGACGAGCAACAAGAAGATGCGAACCTTGGTTCCGCTTTGAAAAAGCTCGAAAGCTCGGTTGTTCGTGGCGACGTTGTGAAAACCGGC
>DDMF01000057.1:4471-6006 GCA_002340515.1 Rhodobacteraceae bacterium UBA2553
CGTATCGACGGTCGCGCGCTGGACAAAGTTCGCGCCATCGACAGCTCGGTGGGTATCCTGCCGCGCACCCATGGTTCGGCCTTGTTCACACGTGGCGAAACCCAAGGTCTGGTTGTGACCACATTGGGCACCGGCGACGACGAGCAAATGATCGACGCGCTGACCGGCACCTATAAGTCGAACTTCCTGTTGCACTATAACTTCCCTCCCTATTCGGTTGGCGAAGTGGGTCGCTTTGGCCCTCCCGGACGCCGTGAAATCGGTCACGGGAAACTGGCATGGCGCGCGCTTCAGGCTGTTTTGCCTGCACCGACCGACTTCCCTTACACCATTCGCTTGGTGTCTGAGATCACTGAATCAAACGGCTCATCTTCGATGGCGTCCGTTTGTGGTGGCTCGCTGTCGATGATGGACGCGGCTGTGCCGTTGAAAGCCCCGGTTGCGGGTGTGGCCATGGGCCTGATCCTGGAAGACGACGGCTCTTACGCTGTTCTGACCGACATCCTGGGTGACGAAGATCACCTCGGCGATATGGACTTCAAAGTAGCAGGCACCGAAGCTGGTATCACCTCGCTGCAGATGGACATCAAAGTTGCCGGCATCACCACCGAAATCATGGAAAAAGCATTGGCCCAAGCGAAAGCTGGCCGTCTGCACATCCTTGAAGAGATGTCGAAAGCCCTGACCGCCGGCCGGTCTGAGTTCTCAGCCCACGCCCCACGCATCGAAACCATGAACATCCCAACCGACAAGATCCGTGAAGTGATCGGTTCCGGCGGTAAGGTGATCCGTGAGATCGTTGAAGTGTCGGGTGCCAAAGTAGACATCAACGACGACGGTGTGATCAAAATCGCATCCGCCAACGGTGAAGCCATTCAGAAAGCTTACGACATGATCCATTCGATCGTGGCGGAGCCAGAAGAAGGCCAGGTTTATAACGGTAAAGTTGTGAAAATCGTCGACTTCGGCGCTTTCGTGAACTTCTTCGGCAAGCGTGACGGCCTTGTGCACGTCTCGCAAATCGAAAACCGTCGCCTGAACCACCCATCGGACGTGTTGAAAGAAGGCCAGGAAGTAAAAGTAAAACTTCTCGGCTTTGACGACCGCGGCAAGGTTCGCCTGTCGATGAAAATGATCGATCAGGAAACCGGCGAAGAGATCGCTCCTGAGAAAAAAGAAGAAGCGTAAACAACGCCTCTTTGACAATTTAAAGCCCCGATGGAAACGCCGGGGCTTTTTTGTTGGGGTGCGTTGGGATGGCTGGTATGAGCCCAAATCAACGGATGCTTCGAGGCAAACCAAAGATCGTGATATGCACATAGCTGGCATTTCCTGCGTGGATGCCGACCCAATCCAGACCTTCGTCTGCGTAGAATTCGATACAGCGCAGCTAAACCAGGCCCGACCTACATGCGCGGGCGGCATCTCGGCAATGCATCTGGCTTACCCCGAATTCTGGGCCGAGCCCGCGAACCAGTGCAAATCATGCGATACGCGCCAACGCAAACTTGTGTCCGCTTTGAACCGCCCCCAGT
>DDMF01000091.1:0-1725 GCA_002340515.1 Rhodobacteraceae bacterium UBA2553
GCGCAAAGGCCCCGGTGGCGCGCACGGTTTGCTGGCCAATCCACCGGATCGGTTGCGGGCCGCTGTCGCGGGTCAGAATTTTATCGCCAAGAGATAGCTTTTCAATCGGCATTTGCTGCCCGCTGGCCATGGTGATCTGCGTTCCACGAGTGAACGAGACACAGGCCGCCTCGGCCAATTTGGCGCGCGCACCCTCGGTATCTATCGTGACCAATGCGTAAGGCACACCCGGGGTGAACGGGGTCAGGGGGTAAAGGTAAACCTCAGCGATCCGGTCGCGTTCGGGCGTGGTTTCCACCAACACCAATGCTTCATGTGTGTCGCCATGGGGCGGCATAAAGGTCAGCAGGCAATCCAGAAAAATAGGTGCGCCGTGGTTGCCCAATTCAGACCCGACCACGACATTCAGCATTCCACTGTCGGTTGGCGTGGTGACGGCGAGATGCCCTGCGGGTGCGTTGTCCAGCATGTAGGAATCTTCAAGAATAAGCTCAGATGCATCCGTCAGGCTGTCGCCTTCATTCACCCCTTGCACGACGCGAAACTGCCGGGCGCGAAAGACCGGAAGCGTTTGCATTGGGGCACTCTGGTTATGGGTATCTGTGTCGGGCATTAACGGTACTTTTATACGCGCTGATCTGCGGGTGAGCGGATAGTAGCGGCGGTGAAACGGTATGCGAGGGCACGGCCCCGGCGAGAAAGTTTAGTGGTAATGGAAAACTGGGTCAATTGTATGGCAATAAGGGGCCTAATTGCTTGCCCTTTCCAGAATAATCCGGTGGAGATGGGCGTTGAACAGATTAAGCCAACGCGATGGGAGTGTATGTCATGGATTTAGGGATTTCGGGAAAAACGGCGTTGGTAACAGCCTCGTCCAAAGGATTGGGGTTTGGCTGTGCGCAGGCTTTGGCACGCGAGGGCGTGAACCTCGTGATGAACGGGCGCAGTGCAGATGTTCTGGAACGCGCGGCCGAATCCCTTCGCGCCGAAACGGGTGTGAGCGTGACCGCCGTGGCCGCGGATGTGACCACTGAGGCCGGGCGCGACAAGTTGCTGGCCGCTGCCCCTCAGGTTGATATTCTGGTGACCAACGCAGGTGGGCCCCCTCCCGGTATGTGGAAAGACTGGAACCGGGATGATTTTATCGCGGCCTTCGATGCCAATATGCTCACCCCGATTTCACTGATCCAAGCCACAGTGCCGGGAATGATGGATCGCGGTTGGGGGCGGGTGGTCAACATCCCCAGCCAATCGGTGAAAGCCCCCATTCCGGTTCTGGGCCTGTCCAACACCGCGCGCACCGGGCTGACCGGGTTTGTGGCCGGCACCGCGCGCCAAGTGGCGGATGCGGGCGTGACCATCAACAACTTGCTACCGGGTTTGCACGACACCGACCGCGCAAAATCGCTGGACGAAGGGGTGGTCAAAGCCCAAGGCATCACCATGGATGCCGCCCGCGCCGCCCGTATGGCGACAATCCCCGCCGGGCGCTATGGCACCGTGGAAGAGTTCGGGGCCACTTGCGCTTTTCTCTGTTCACAGTTCGCCGGATTTATCGTTGGACAAAACGTGCTGTTGGATGGCGGCGGGGTGAACGCAACCATCTAAACGGCAAAGACCATGGGGCAAAGGGGCGTCAACTGGTTGCAACTCTGCGCCCGGTCCTTACCTATTGCGCCTGACAGGAAAACGGAGAAACACGATGCGAATGAACAGTTTGGCAGG
>DDMF01000091.1:1747-7559 GCA_002340515.1 Rhodobacteraceae bacterium UBA2553
GCTGTGCCTTGGCTCGATGACGTGGGGAACAACCAATACCGAGGCCGAAGGCCATGGCCAGATCGACATGTTTCTCGATCACGGGGGTAATTTTATCGACACGGCGGAGATGTATCCGGTCAATCCGATCAAAGCGGAGAATTGCGGCGCGTCCGAACGGGCTTTGGGCACATGGCTTGCTGGTTCTGGTCGGCGCAATGATGTGGTTGTTGCAACAAAAGTGACCGGTGATAATCCGGGCTTTGTTCGTGACGGGCGTGGATATGACGGCGCGATTATTCAGGGCGCGGTTGAGAACTCGCTTAAGAACCTGCAGACCGATTATATAGATATCTACCAGCTGCATTGGCCCATGCGCGGCAGCTATGCGTTCCGCCAAAATTGGCAATTTGACCCCACCGGACAGGATCGCACAGCCTCCGAAGCGCATATGCGGGATGTGCTGACGGCGATGAAATCCCTCGTTGAGGCGGGCAAAGTCCGCCACTTCGCGCTGTCGAATGAAAGCGTGTGGGGCACAATGGAATGGCTGCGATTGGCCCGCGAAATGGGCGCACCCGAAGTGATCTCGGTCCAGAATGAATACAGCTTGATGTATCGTCAGGCCGATACGGATTTTGCCGAGCTGTGCCACAACGAAGGCGTGCGCATTCTGTCGTATTCGCCGCTGGCCACTGGCTTGCTATCAGGTAAATACCAAGGCGGTGCGATCCCAGATGGGTCGCGAATGGCGATTTACCCAGGGCTGGGCGGGCGCAAAACCAAACGGGCGTTTGAAGCGGTGGCAGCCTATTTGGCCGTGGCGCAAAAACATGGGCTTGATCCGGTGCAAATGGCGCTGTCTTTTGTGATGTCACGCCCATTCATGGGCTCTACAATTTTTGGGGCGTCAACACAGGCGCAGCTTGGCACCATCCTGACGGGCAAAGATCTGGTTCTGTCGGATGAGGTTATGGCCGATATTGACCTGGCACATCGCGCCCATCCATACCCCTACTAAATCCTAAAACGCGGCGGCCTCATGTCGCCGCGCATCACTTACTGACAGGCCATGGGCCTTTTTGAACGCGCGCGCAAAGCTCGCCGGGGAGGTGAAGCCGGTGACAAGTGCGATTTCACTTGCGGGCAGGGCGGTGTCCAATGCCAGACGCCGTGCCTCGGACAGGCGCAAATCCAGAAAATAGGCCCCAGGGGATGTGCCAACCACCGCTTTGAACCGATGTTCAAGGTTGCGCTGTGTCAGGCCCAACCGCTGGGCAATCACTGAAATCGGTAAAGGGTCTTCAAGGTGGGTTTCCATCAGTTGAATGGCCTGTGCCACCTTGGGCGCGCGCGCCATTAATCGCGAGGTCGACGTGACGCTTTGTGGGCGCGCGCCACTGGGGTCCGGGTCATAAATCAACGCCCCAGCTGCACGCATCGCCAGTGTAACCCCGTGCCTTGTCTGGATCAGATGCAGCATCAGATCCAGTGCAGGTCCGGCGCCACCGGTGGTCATAACGCGACCATCAATCACAAACCGATCACGGGTGACGTCAACTTCTGGAAAGCTTTGGGTGAATTTCTCCAAGTCTTCCCAATGCGTTGTCGCGCGGTGTTGATCTAAAAGCCCCGCTCGCGCCAAAATCCATGGGCCGCCATCCACACCACAGATGTTCGCCACGCGCCCCGCGACGCGACGTATATGGGACCGCAGAACGGGTGCGCATTGCTCTTCAAGCTCAAACCCCGCCACAACAAATAGCGCATCCAATGCCGGGGCCTGTTCCAAGGCAATTCCCGGTACTTGCAGCCCAGAGGTCAGGATGACCGGCGCCCCAAGTGGGGTCAGCAGAACCCAGCGAAACAACTCTTTCCCGGCACGGCGGTTNNAGCGGGTCGAGCACAGCGGCCAGCGACAAGGTATTGGCGGCGTGCAGTACCAGAACTCCGATGGTCAACGGGCTGGAATCTGCGGTGAAGATATTTGCGTTTTTCATCAAGAATAGATCGTAAAACGTAAAGCGCTCTTCAGCAAGTCCCGCCACAGTGAAATGAGAAAAGGGAGATTGTCATGCCACTTCAAATGAACCGAGATGTGTTTATCACCTGCGCTGTGACCGGATCAGGCAGCACCCAAGACCGCAGCCACCATGTGCCACGCAGCCCGGAACAGATCGCCAACTCCGCCATTGATGCGGCCAAAGCGGGAGCTGCTGTGGTGCATTGCCACGTGCGCGACCCGGAAACGGGTGTGCCAAGCCGCCGTTTGGATCTGTACCGCGAGGTCACTGATCGCATTCGTGCCGCAGACGTCGACGTGGTTTTGAACCTCACCGCGGGCATGGGCGGCGATATTATCTTTGGCGACGTGGAAAAACCTTTTCCAGCCAACCCAAATGGCACCGATATGGTGGGCGCCTCTGAACGGGTGGAGCATATCCGCCAGTGTTTGCCCGAGATTTGCACGCTTGATTGCGGCACCATGAATTTTGCCGAAGCCGATTATGTGATGACCAACACCCCCGGCATGTTGGAAGCCATGGGGCGCATGATGACCGAAATGGGCGTGAAGCCAGAGATTGAGGCCTTTGATACCGGCCACCTTTGGCACGCAAAAACGCTTGTGGAACAAGGTGTTCTGGCTGGCCCCGCCTTGGTGCAGCTTTGTATGGGCGTGCCGTGGGGCGCGCCGGATGACCTCAATACCTTTATGGCGATGGTCAATAATGTGCCGTCCGATTGGACCTTCTCGGCCTTTGGACTTGGGCGCAACCAGATGCCCTATGCGGCGGCCTCGGTGCTGGCAGGTGGCAATGTGCGCGTCGGGCTTGAGGATAACCTTTGGCTGGAAAAAGGTGTGAAAGCCACCAATGCTCAATTGGTTGAACGGGCTGTCACCGTGGTTGAAAACATGGGCGCGCGGATCATTGGACCAGAAGAGGTGCGCAAGAAGCTGGGCCTGACCAAACGCGCGCCGGTTGGCGCATGACGCGCGCGGAAAAGCAACGCGTCTTGATCACAGCGGGGGCGGCCGGAATTGGCCGCGCCTTGGCTGCGCGGTTTCACTCTGCAGGCGCGTTGGTTGCCGTTTGTGACATGGATGCCAAGGCGATCGCGCAGTTTCAAGCCGATTTCCCCGAGGCGATTGCCCATGTTGCGGACGTCACGGATGAAGCACAGATGGAAGCGTTTCTATCGGATGTCGAAACCCAATGGGGTGGCGTTGATGTGGTCTGTGCCAATGCGGGAACCGGTGGCCCAGCTGGACCAATTGAGACATTGGATTACGGCGAATGGCAGGCCTGTGTCGCGGCCAATCTTCATGGTGCGTTTCTGACGTGTCGTTGGGCGTCGCGGTTGATGAAGTCACAAAAACAAGGGCTTATTGTTCTGACTTCATCCACGGCTGGTCAATTTGGCTACCCAATGCGCTCGCCTTATGCCTCGGCCAAATGGGCCATCATTGGCCTGACCAAAACTCTGGCCTCCGAACTTGGGCCATATGGGGTGCGGGTCAACGCAATCTGCCCGGGGGCCGTTGAAGGCCCGCGGATGGAGCGGGTGCTGGAGCGTGAAAGTGCCGCCACCGGGCGCAGCATCGAAGAGACCCGGCAGATGTATGTCAAAGGTGTGAGCATGCGGTCGTGGGTTACGATGGAGGACGTTGCCGACACTGTAGAGTTCCTTGCCTCAAAAGGGGCGGCGAAAATTTCCGGGCAAATCATGGCGATTGACGGCCACACGGAAAGCTTGGTGCCATAAGCCCGACATCCATTTGCCGGGTTAGGCTGTCCTTGCGAAATGCGTGGTGATTGACGCATGAAGGGGCAGCGCCATTGGGGTGCGGGTTGGATTCATGAGGTTATGATGGTTGAGAGACGTTGGGTGATGTTCGGGGCCGCAGCGATCGTTCTGACGGGATGTCTGGGCAAAACGGATGAGGTGGGGGTTGAATTCCACCGCAATACAAAAGCGCCCATCAGTTCGACCACACGGTTTGACGCCGAACGGTTTGCCGGGCTTTGGCACATTCAGGCGGAATTCCTGCATGCCGAAGAAGAGGCGCTGCGTGGGGCAGTGGAGTTTCGGGCCACGGCCGGGAAGGTTGCTCAGATTGCCCTGCATGGCCCCACAAGCCGCGGGTTCGGCGTGACAGATATTTACGATGTCGCGCAACCCATGGCGGGGCGCTTTACCTTGGGCCAAAAGCCCTATCAGACGGAATATTGGGTGCTTTGGGTGGATGACGGGTTTCGCACAGCAGCGATTGGTACGCCATCTGGCAGTTTCGGCTGGATCTTAGATCGTGACCGGAAGGGGGGTAAGGATCGGATCAAGGCTGCGAAGGAAGTGCTTGAATTTAATGGATATAACATGGCGCGCCTGCATGTGTACTAACGCGCCTTAACATCGAACAAGGTGAGAAAATGACCAAGACTGCAGCAATTATTGGTGGTGGCGTAATCGGCGGCGGATGGGCCGCGCGGTTCTTGTTGATGGGGTGGGATGTGCGGGTATTTGACCCCGATCCTGAGGCAAAGCGCAAAATTGGTGAGGTGTTAGACAACGCGCGCCGGTCGCTTCCGGGCTTGTCGGATGTGTTGATGCCCGAAGAGGGCACCCTGTCGTATCACGCAGAGATTGCCGATGCGGTGTCGGGCGCGTCTTGGGTGCAGGAAAGTGTGCCTGAGCGTTTGGACCTTAAGCAAAAGGTCTATACCCAGTTGATGGAGGCGGTGGGCGATGACGCGATCATTGGCTCGTCCACATCGGGTTTCAAACCGTCTGAATTGCAAGAGGGGCTGTCGCGTCCCGGTCTGGTCATGGTCGCACACCCGTTCAACCCGGTCTATCTGTTGCCGGTGATTGAGCTGGTGCCAACAGTGAAAAACAGCCCCGAAATTATTGCGCGCGCGAAAGACGTGTTGACCGAAATCGGCATGAAACCGATTGAAATCAAAAAAGAAATGGATGCCCATGTCGCCGATCGCCTGCTTGAAGCGGTTTGGCGTGAAGCCCTGTGGCTGGTGTCTGACGGGATCGCGACAACAGAAGAAATCGACGACATCATGCGCTTTGGCTTTGGTCTTCGCTGGGCGCAAATGGGGCTTTTCGAAACCTACCGTGTGGCGGGGGGCGAAGCGGGCATGAAGCATTTCATGGCGCAGTTCGGCCCCTGCCTGAAATGGCCCTGGACCAAGCTGATGGATGTGCCGGAATTCACGGATGAGCTGGTGGATCTGATCGCAGGCCAGTCCGATGCGCAATCTGGTCATATGACAATCCGCGAGCTAGAACGCACCCGCGACGATAACCTTGTCGCGATGATGCGTGCGCTGAAGGGGCGCGATTGGGGTGCTGGGGCGTTGCTGAATGAACAAGACAAACGGCTGGGGCAACCCGAGGTGGACATCGCGCGCCCAATCACCACGCTTGCCACTGCGATCCCTGTCGATTGGCTGGATTACAACGGTCATATGACCGAAAGCCGCTATCTGGACGCCTTTGCGCGATCAACCGATCGGTTCATGGAAATCATCGGCTGTGATGCGGATTACATTGCAACCGGGGGCAGCTATTTCACGGCTGAGACCCATATCCGCCACATTGACGAGGCACATTTAGGCCAGCGCATTCGCGTGGAAACCCAATGCCTTCTGGGCAAAGGCAAGAAAATGCATCTGTTCCACAGCATGTATGAAGGGGATCGTTTGCTGGCCACTGGTGAGCAAGTGTTCCTGCATGTGAGCCTTGAGACCCGCCGCCCGTCTGCCCCTGCGGACCACATCGAGGCGCGGTTGGTTGAAATTTCCGAAGCCCATGCCAAATT
>DDMF01000076.1 GCA_002340515.1 Rhodobacteraceae bacterium UBA2553
GGGCCATCAAGGTAAGCTAGCAATCGTCTGAAAATCATGGCAGATGGGGACCATGCAAGCCTGGATCCCCATCACCATCGCCGCCGCCTTCAGCCAGAACCTGCGGTTTATGCTGCAAAAGCGGCTGAAAGACACAAAACTGTCGACGGCGGGGGCGACTTTCGCGCGGTTTGTCTATTCTGCGCCATTGGTTGCGGTGATTTTGGCGGTTTACTTGTCTGTGACGCAGCAGGCCGTGCCAACGCCCAATGCACGATTTTTCCTTTTTGCCTTTACCGGTGGTATAGCGCAAATCACTGCCACGATGTGCGTTGTGGCCCTGTTTGCCGAGCGTAATTTCGCGGTGGGCATCACCTTTAAGAAGACCGAAGTGGTATTGACCGCGTTGGTGGGTTTGGTGGTGCTTGGCGAGGGGCTGAGCCTTTGGGGCAGCCTTGCCATTGCGGTTGGATTTGCCGGGTTGATCCTGCTGTCTGACCCCCCCGAAGGCGGACAGGGTTGGCGGCGTTTTCTAAACAAAGCCGCAGGGCTCGGATTGTTGTCTGGCATCCTCTTTGCCTGCTCTGCCATTGGATATCGCGGGGCGTCGCTGTCATTGGGCATCGAGGGCATCGTGGCACGGGCCGGGTTCACCTTGGCCTGTGTGACCGGGTTTCAATCCGTGGTCATGGCGCTTTGGATGCGGATGCAGGAACCGGGTGAAATCACACGGGTTCTGGCCGCTTGGCGGGTTGGCACTTTGGTTGGGGTCAGCTCAATGATCGGCAGCTTTTGCTGGTTCACCGCCTTCACCTTGCAAAATGCAGCACTGGTGAAAGCGTTGGGGCAGGTGGAACTGCTGTTTAGCTATCTCGCCACAATATTTGTGTTCCGCGAGGCGGTCACGAAACGAGAGTTGGGCGGGACCGCGCTGATCCTATTGTCCGTATTGGTGTTGGTGTTGTTTTTGTAACGCAACCTTGTCCGGTTCATGCGCTCAGCGGGCTGACACCGCCCAACCGTTCAAACAGGCTTTCTTCTTCACCGTTGTTGAAAAAGGGCACGGAGGCAGGGGCATCAAGATTGGGCAAGTTGCCGACGATTTCTGCCAAAACCACTTCGGTGATAAACGGCAAATCAAAGCGGCGCACCTGATCAATGGGGATCCATTGCAGATGGCTCAGCTCGTCCGAGGCGCGTGAGAAATCATCGGGGTCGGTCTTAAGCTTACCTGCGTCGGCCACAAAGAACCGCGCATCAAACCGGCGCGGGCGTCCCTTTGGGGTGATGGCGCGAAAGGCAAAGGCCAGACCGTCAGCGGAAGGCACATAGCCCGCCTTGGCAAAGCTTTTCCAATCCTCAGGTACGTCACCAACCCAAGGGGTGGCTTCACCCAAAATCTGACCGGTTTCTTCCCAAAGCTCGCGAATGGCGGCAACCAACAACGCTTGGGCCAAGTCCGGATCTGCATCTTCCGCCAATCGGGTCAGGCAAGGTTCTGCCCCGCCTTGCGCCAAGGGAACCTGACCATCTGCGGGATCAACCGCGCCGCCGGGAAACACAAATTTGTTGGGCATGAACGCCGCCTTGGCACCACGTTGCCCCATTAAAACCTGAGGGTTTGTTTGCGCATCGCGCATGAGGATCACGGTGGCCGCGTGGCGGATGATCTTGGACTTGTCCATTCTGCCCTCTTTCATAGTTGCTTGCATACCCATGGTCAGTTTTCAAAAAGGGTCAAGCGTAACCCTGCGTACCGGCGCTGTTTTATGGGCAAAATACAGAAAATGAAAAAAAGGCGACGGAAACGTGTGGACCCCGCGTTGAATGGATATGACACCGGGCAGGAACGCTCCGGTCGGGACAGGCGAAACCTAATATGGAGAGCTCTATGAAACGTGCAACAAAGATCGCAACAATTGCTTTGGTGGCTGGTGTGGCAGTCACCGCAAGCGGGCTGACGGCCTCTGCTTTTGGCGGCAAAGGTGGCCCAATGGGCGGCAAAGGCGGCCCGATGGGGGGGGGTATGCAGATGGAATTTGCTGATGTCGATATGGACAAGAGCGGGTTCATTACAACGGAAGACCTCATGGCACAGGCCGCCGCAAAATTTGCCGCAGCAGATGTCAATGGCGACGGTGCTTTAGATCTGGCTGAAATCAAAGCCCAAGCTGAAGCGCGTATGAAAGAGCGCATGGCGTCTGCCCCAGAGCGCAAAGCAGGCAAGCGTATGGGCAAAGGGCCGTCTGCTGAAAAACGCATGGGCTGGATGGCTGAACGGATCATCGAAAAGCGGGATGCGGATAACAGTGGAACTTTGTCTCTGGCCGAAATGACGCCAGATCAAAGCAAGCTTGACCGGATGATTGATCGCTTCGACACCGACGATGACAACGCCATTTCCGCCGCAGAATTTGACGCAGCCCAAAAGGAAATGTGGATGCGTCACGGTCAAGATCATGGCGGCAAACGCCACGGCAAAAGCGGCAAATACGGCGGATAACCCGTCTTGGGTGTGTCCTGGTCGGGGCACAACACCACGAAGCCGTTGCTCCGATGCGGGGGGTGGGCTAGTCACAGGGAATGAACATGGCGCTGGACGCATATGCAGCCGCCACCGATGAGGCGCTTTTGACCCTATACGGGAATGGCGATCCATCAGCGGCGCAGATTCTGACCACGCGGCTTGCGCCTCGGGTGTTGGGCTATGCGTCGCGTCTTTTGGGGGGCGACCGGGCCGAGGCTGAGGATGTGACCCAAGAGGCGATGTTGCGGTTATGGAAGCAGGCGCCAGAATGGCGCAGGGGCGAGGCCAAGATCTCGACTTGGCTTTATACGGTGACGACGAACCTGTGCACGGACCGGCTGCGCAAGCGACGTTCGGTCGACATCGACGCCATCGAAGAGCCCGCGGATGGCAAACCAAGTGCGGTGGATGGCCTGATCCAGGCCGACCGGGCCACCGCCCTTCAGGATGCGCTGAACACCCTTCCAGAACGGCAACGTGTGGCCGTGGCCCTGCGCCATCTTGAAGGGGCAACAAACCCGGAAATTGCGGATATATTAGAGATCAGCGTTGAGGCGGTTGAAAGCCTAACCGCCCGAGGCAAAAAAGCACTGGCCATGGCACTCGCCGGGCGACGTAAGGAGTTGGGATATGGCGAAGACTGAAACAGATCTGTTAGATGACGCCCAGCTTGAGGCGTTTTTTGAAGCGGGGCGCGAGGAGGTGCCGGAGCTGTCCGACAGCTTTATGGCGGCGCTTTTGCAAGATGCGGCACAGGTTCAACCCCAAGCGCACGCCTTTGCACCCAAACGTGCCGCGCGCCCGTTCTGGAAAGAACTTGTGGCACAAATTGGCGGCTGGCCCGCTTTGGCCGGGATGGCTACCGCAACGGTGGCCGGCGTATGGATCGGCTTTGCCGCCCCTGATCAGCTTGAGACACTTTCGGGTGGGGTCTTGCTCGCGGGTGATTACGCCAGCGTGGACACGATTTATGACGTTCAAGATTTTGCGCCAAACTACTTTGGAACAGACCTTTTGATCGAAGAGGAGGGCTAAATATGTCCGACACTCCAACCCCATCAATGCCGCCAGCGGTGAAACCTCGCCGAAAATGGGTGCGCGTGGTCTTTGCACTGTCATTGACCATGAACCTTGTGGTGATTGGACTAGTGGCGGGGGCCCATTTGGGTGACCGTCGCGATCATGGTTTTGACCCACGCGGGCCTGATCGTGGCACCATTCGCGATATGGGGTTTGGCCCCATCGCTTCGGCCTTGCCAATGAAAGACCGTCGCGCGATTGGCAAAGCTTTGCGCAATGAAAAAGGGTCATTCAAAGACAACCGAGCGGCGATGCGGCGTGATTTTGAGGCCATGTTGTTGGCGTTGCGCTCTGACCCTTTTGATCCTGCGGCTTTGAATGTTGCACTTGATGGTCAGCGCGATCGGATGATTGGCTTTGGCGATACCGCGCGTCGATTGATCCTTGAACGGATCACATTGATGAGCTTGGAGGATCGGCGCGAGTTTGCGGATAAAATTGCGCGGAACATGCGTGGTGCGCGGCGATAACTATTTGTTATAAAAGTAATAAGGGTGGAGCGGGGAACCCTCTCTGCCTTTATGCATAGGAAACGCTTTATGCGGCGCTTTGCACAAAGGTCACCAGGTTACGACCCTCGGCCTTGGAGGCGTAAAGCGCGCGATCAGCACTTTGTAGCAATGTCTGGATTTGGCCTGGCTCACAGCCCCCAGTGGGGGCCACGGCAACTCCAATGGACATGGTTACGGGGATTTGTGCCGAAACCGCCCCAGAATAAATTGGTGTTTCCCCAACAACCCGGCGCAGCCGTTCGGCCATGATCAAGGCGGCGTCATGGTCGGTGTCTGGCATCGCAATCAGAAATTCTTCGCCGCCAAACCGGGCCAGAAGGTCCACATCGCGAATGCTGGCGCGCAGGCGTTTCGAGACATCGACCAACACCTCGTCGCCAGCAAAATGCCCATAGCGATCATTGATCCCTTTGAACTTGTCCAAATCCAGCAACATAAGGGCAAATCCACGCCCGCTTTGGGTGGATTGTGCTTCGAGCCGATTGAGGTATGACCCCGCATAGCGACGATTGTTGAGGCCGGTCAACGGGTCGGTCATTGCCAGATTGAGCCGCTGATCCACTGTGCTGCGCACCTGATCTGATAGAAATTTACCTGGGATTAACCGATCCAATCGAACCGAAATTTCTTCGGCATCAAAATAGCCGGTCATCACTGCGTTGGCGCCAAGATCCAGGGCCATCGAGGCAGAGGGGCTGTTTTTCGTCTCATCAATGAAAATGATCACCGCGTATCTTGTGGACAGCCGAGAGCGCAATTCTGAGACCAAACGCAGCCCATCGCCCTGTTCAGATAGATTGGCCGAGATGATAAATACGTCGGGCACCACTCCGGTTTGTGACACGTCTTCAAGGGCTTGCGCCTTGGTCATTACGGTCACTTTCTGGGACATTTCCTGTGTGAGTGCCTTGCGCCACATCAGGCCAGTTTCCACGGCTGGGGCGACGAGGGCGATATTGGCTTGTCTTTGAAAGCTTGCAGGCGCTTCGCCAAATCCCATTTCCTCGGCCAAAACATGGCGGCGGGTGACTTCGTCGCGCGTCGCGTGGACGCGCATTAGGTTCCGCACCATGGCGAGCAGTGTGCTTTCATCCAGCGGTTTTGTTAAAAAATCATCGGCCCCGACGCGCAAGGCGGCTAAGCGATCGGCGCGATCTGCCACAGGCGAAATGATCACCACAGGGATGGCGGCCAGTTCGGGAATGGCTTTAAGCCGATGACACGCCTCGACCCCGCCGCCACCTTGCAGCGTTTGCCCTAGTAAAATAAGGTCTGGTTGTAGGGATTGTGCGATGTCGACCACATCAGAAACAGATACCGCTTGCGTCACGTCGTAACATGCGGAGGTGAGTTTCACCTTTAGCACGATGCGATTTGTCGCCACGTCATCCGCTATGAGAATGCGTCCTGACATATTAGATCCTAGCCCACGTCTTATTAGATTTGCTCACTGACAGATTGGGTTCAATTGGTTAAGAAAACCTTTCCAAATGGGAGGAAATGTAAATGAACCGTGAAAAAGCGGAAGTGATTGGGTTAACGGCGCTTGGCTGGCTGGCCACAAATGAAGACTTGCTCCCGATCTTTATGGGGGCCACTGGGGCAAGTGTTGAGGATTTGAAACAGGGTGCAAATGCACCGGAGTTTTTAGGCGCTGTGCTGGATTTCCTGACGATGGATGACGCCTGGGTTATCGCCTTTTGCGACGCCAACACTCTTGGATTTGAGGTGCCATTGCAAGCGCGCCAGATGTTGCCGGGTGGCGGACAGATGAATTGGACTTGACGTCGATGCATTGCCAGTGTGTTGATTTGCGAAGGAATTGTTTTCGGGAGGAGCGCTGAATGTCTGTTAAGGCTGTGTTGTTTGACAAAGATGGAACTCTGTTTCATTTCGGTGCCACCTGGGAGAGTTGGGCCAGCGCCGTCTTGGTTCGGCTGACCGAAGGCGACAGCGCGCGCGCGCGTGAAATTGGCGCAGCCATCGGGTTTGATACGGATGCAAAACAGTTTTCTCAGGACAGTATCGTGATCGCAGGAACCCCCGAAGAAGTGGTTAATGTGTTGGTCACTTTCATTGACATGCCACCTGAGGCTTTGGAAAGAATTCTTAACGAAGAGGCCGCCAATGCCCCTCAGGCTCAGGCGGTCGACCTGAAGGAGTGTCTCGGAGGGCTAAAGGCGCGTGGGATTGGCTTGGGTGTGGCCACCAATGATGCGGAAATGCCTGCGCGCGCGCATCTATCAGGCGCTGGCGTGACTGATCTGTTCGACTTCATCGCTGGTTATGACAGCGGGTTCGGGGGTAAACCTGCTCCCGGACAATGCCTCGCCTTTGCCAAACAGATGGGTGTCGCGCCGGAAGACGTGGTTATGGTGGGGGATTCTTTGCATGATTTGCACGCCGGGCGTGCGGCGGGCATGAGAACGGTTGGGGTATTGACTGGGCTCGCGACCGAGGCCGAATTGTCGCAACATGCGGACATTGTCTTGCCGGATATCGGTCATTTGCCCAATTGGCTGGATCAACAGGCGGCCGTGTAAGGTCGCGTGGCCTTTCTAGATCACTAAAAGTTTCAACATATTATTGAACATGCCTTGAACGGTGTTCTTGCTGTCATACGGGCGTTTTCTGTTTTTTAACAAAGGCCCCCTAGGCTCATCTGGTCACTTATCAGGGCGAGTGAGATATGCACGGCTTAATTGACCGATCTTTAGAAAGTTTTTTGCGCGGGACTTATGGTGATGAGTTCTGGATGGATCTTATTCGGGAAATTGACCCTGGATTTGACAGTTTCGAACCGATGTTTCGGTATGATGCCGTCTTGACCCAGACCGTGGTCAATCAGGCGGCGGAGTTGCTGGGGAAAACGCGCGACAATCTGCTCGAGGATTTCGGCACCTACCTTATCGTGGACACTCGCTCGGAGCGGGTGCGGCGCTTGTTGCGCTTCGGTGGCGTGAATTTCACCGAATTTCTTCATTCTCTCGAGGATCTTCCCGGACGTGCGCGGTTGGCCGTGCCGGATATGGATATGCCTGAAATTGAAGTGGATGAATTGTCAGAAGGGGCGTATGTGCTCTCGATTTGTCATCCAGAACCTGGCTTTGGTCATGTCATACTGGGGGCACTACGCGCTTTGGCTGATGATTACGGGGCCTTGGTGTTGTTGGACTATAACGGGCGCTCTGGTCAGACTGAAACCCTGTCTGTGGACCTTCTGGATATGTCTTACACCGAAGGGCGCAGCTTTGATCTTGCAGCTGGGACAGGATAAATCATGACCGCACATTTGCCAATTTCGCTCAGTTTTGAGGCGCTTGACTATATGATGCCGATGAGCTTGGTCTTGAATGCCAAGGGCATTGTGATTCATGCTGGACCGACGCTGCGTAAAGTTTTACCGGGAAAAGTTCTGGAAGGCACCAGTGTGTTTCGCCTTGTCGAAATGCGTCGCCCCAAAAAATTGACCAGTATTGATCAGGTGCGGGAATTTGATGGTGCTAAACTCTACCTTCGTATTCGCGATTCCCATTCTACCCCTTTGATTGGTACAATGACCTGCCTTCCGGGCAGCGAGGGGGTGTTACTGAATCTGTCTTTTGGCATTTCGGTGGTCGACGCCGTGGGGCGCTACGGATTGGCTGGATCAGATTTCGCACCAACAGATTTGACCGTTGAAATGCTCTATCTGGTCGAAGCGAAGTCCGCAGCGATGGAAGCGACCAATCAAATGGCACACCGTTTTCTGGGGGCAAAGACCGAAGCCGAGGCTGAGGCCCTGTCCGACGAGTTGACCGGGTTAAAGAATCGACGTGCTCTTGATCAGGTTTTGTCACGATTTCTGGCGGGGAAAAATCGCTTTGCCCTGATGCACCTTGATCTGGATTTTTTTAAGGCTGTGAATGACACGCTCGGGCATGCGGCAGGTGACAAAGTTCTGCAGGAGGTCGCGAGGATTCTGACGGAAGAAACCCGAGAGGGGGACACCGTTGCGCGGGTTGGTGGTGACGAGTTCGTCTTGGTCATGAAGGGTCTTACAGACCACGAGCGGCTTTCGGCCATTGCACAGCGGATGATTGAAAAACTCGAAGTACCCATTACGTTTCGTGATGAAGAGTGCCAAATTTCTGCAAGTATTGGGATGGTTACAAGCTCGGAATATGTTGAGCCAAATGCCGACCAGATGATTGATGACGCGGACGTGGCTCTGTACGCATCCAAAAACCGGGGGCGTGCCTGTTATACGGTTTACACACCGGATCTTCGCGAATAATACCCAGTCCGCGCCAAGCAGTATTACGTCGGGTTGACAGCCGATCCTGGCTTGCGTACCGCTCATATAGATCAAGGATATTGTTGATTTAAAGTGGGTTAAGGGCAGGGTGATTATGGGTAAGCTATTGACGATCATAGGGGTTGTAACCAGCCTTTGCTGCGGATCAGCGCTGGCGGAGACCAGTGAAACGGTGCAAGAAATTTTGGGGCGTACATTGGAAAACGACAATGTCAAAAATGCCCATATCTATGCGGATGGCACTTTGGACGGCGTTTTTAACGGAATTTCGTATGCGGGGAATTGGTCGTTGGACAGCGGAAAGTTTTGTCGTGAATTGACCCGTGGACTGCTCGGAGAACGCACTTGCCTTGAGTTGACGCCGGTGCGGGATCTCACAGGGGCTCTGATCGCCATTAATTTTCGGGCATCAGATGTCGTGACCCGCTTCGAACTGAGATAGGCGCGTAGGTACTGCGGCGACATCCCCTAACTTGATGAAACCGCAATTTTCGTCAAGTGATGTAACAACAGACTGTAGGTGGAAGTGGCAGCCCGTACGAGAATCGAACTCGTCTTTCCAGGTTGAAAACCTGGCGTCCTAACCGATAGACGAACGGGCCACTCTGTCGGTGAAGCGGGTTTAGTCAGTCCTCGGATAAGACGCAACCCCGAAATTGCATCAAGATCGTGAATTTATTATTCTTTATCAAATGAATGATTTGGCGCAGCCACAAGTGACTGATGCGCAAATAAATTGAGCACTATGAAACTTTAAGCTGGTGATTAGGGGAAATGGCAGCCCGTACGAGAATC
>DDMF01000144.1:0-7983 GCA_002340515.1 Rhodobacteraceae bacterium UBA2553
GGCGAGGCGGGCGACGTCTTCGGTCAGTTGCGCCAGATCCCCTTCGCGTTCCTGCAAAATTGCGGCACTTTCGCGGGCCTGATCATTGGCCTCGTTCAGCGTGTCCTGATGGCCGTCAGACGCTTTTGCGATCTGGGCCTGTTCCCATTCAAGCCGCTCAATGGTTTCGCCTGCGTCGCGGTTCAGGCCGGCTTCGCGGTCAATGTCTTTGGTCAGTTGTTCAAGGCGGCTTGCAAGCAGTTGGATGCGCTGCATGGCGGCGGCGACCTGATCTGACAGCTGATCGCGGGCCACGGTGAGCCGTTGATGAATGGCGGCGGCGACGGCCTCTTCTTCGCGCAGGGCGGGCAGTTTTGCCTCGGCCCCTTCGCGGTCTTTGGTGGCTTTGCGCGCGAGCAATTCAGCTTGGCCTGCGTGTTTGGTGCGTGTGGTCAGTTCATTTTCCGCATCAGCGCGTGCAATGTCGGCTTCTTTCCAACGGCGATAGAGCAAAAGCCCCTCGGCGCGGCGCAGATCGTCGCCGATGGTGCGATATCTCTGGGCTTGCCGTGCTTGGCGGGCGAGCTGCCCCAGCTGGGTCGCCAGCTGTTCGATCACATCGTCAACACGGGCCAGATTGGTTTCTGTCCCTCTGAGCTTCAGTTCCGCTTCGTGACGTCGTTGGTAAAGGCCCGAGATACCAGCGGCCTCTTCCAAGAAGCGGCGGCGGGCCTTGGGTTTGGCGTTGATCAATTCGGAAATCTGCCCCTGACGCACGAGGGCCGGGGAATGCGCACCGGTGGAGGCATCGGCGAACAGCATTTGCACGTCACGCGCGCGGACATCCTTAGTGTTGACCTTATAAGCCGAGCCCGCGTCGCGGGTGATACGTCGGGTGATGTCAAGGTTGTCGCTGTCGTTAAAGCCAGAGGGGGCCAGCCGTTCGGTATTGTCCAGCGTCAGCGCCACTTCGGCAAAGTTGCGGGCGGGCCGGGTTGCGGCACCTGCGAAAATCACATCTTCCATCCCGCCGCCACGCATTGCGGTCGGGCGGTTTTCGCCCATCACCCAGCGCAGCGCCTCGAGCAGATTGGATTTTCCGCATCCGTTTGGGCCAACCACGCCTGTTAACCCGTCCGCGATCACCAGGTCGGTCGGGTCCACAAAGCTTTTAAAGCCATTCAAACGGAGTTTTGAAAACCGCAAGCGGTCTGCCTCATCACTGATTCTTGTTGGGTTGAGTTTTTGGATGCAAAGGGGATGTGTCAACACATGGACCGCCCGGCAGCCCCGAAATGTGGATAACTTGGGCAGGTTATCCACAAGATATTGGAATATGCGTGTTCCAGCTGAGAATTTAATGACGCTGAGGCATCCTTGTTTGTCGCTTTCTTTCTTGACGAAACACCGGCCCGCGCGGCAAAAAGGGGCATATGGTTCCCCGTAAAAGGCGCAAAGCGTCTGGGGAGAATAGGGAATGCAGTGCGGGAGACCCAATTCGGGGCCCAAACCTGTAGCCGCCCCCGCGACTGTAAGCGGTGAGTGCCCCGTCGATATGCCACTGGCCCCATATGGGTTGGGAAGGTGACGAGGTGCATTGACCCGCGAGCCAGGAGACCTGCCATAGTAACCTTAAACCCACCCGTCGGGGATGACGGGCAATGAAGGAATAAAATGATGACAACTCAAGTTCAAACCCAAGCCGCCGTACAGACCAGCCCATTGGCTGCGATCACTGTTGTGTTTCTGGCTGGTGCTGCCCTGCTGTTCGCTGCTGGTTTCGCACAGGCGACCGTTTTGCATGATGCCGCGCATGACACCCGTCACGCGATGGCCTTTCCCTGCCACTAAGCCACATCTGATCTCATGTTGAAAAACTTGGCATCCAGCGCTGTGCTGGCTGGGGTGCTGACGTGTCTTATCGCGTCGGCGCTCCAATTTGCGTTTGTCATTCCACTTGTGTTGGAAGGCGAGCTTTATGAAACGGGGGCGCGCATTCATTTCCCGGTGGACGGATCGCCGCAAAGTGATGCGGGTGCGCCAGCGTTGGGCACTGATTGGGGCCGCCATATGATGACGGTGGGCTTTAACTTTGTCAGCTTCACCGCCTATGGCATGATCCTGGTTGCGGCGATGGCATTTGCGGCGCTAAAGGACGTTGAGCTGACCCCGCGCAAGGGGCTGTTGTGGGGCATGGCGGGGTTTATCGTTGTGCAGCTTGCGCCGGCGCTAGGGTTGCCGCCGGAATTGCCGGGCACCATCGGGGCCGAGATTTTGCCCCGCCAAATCTGGTGGGCCGGCACGATCCTTGCCTCTGCTGTTGGTCTTGGTCTGATTGCCTTTGGTCAGGGCGCGCTTCTTGCCGTGGTTGGGGCATTGCTCATGTTGCTGCCCCACGCGATTGGTGCGCCGCATCTGGACACCTATTTTGGCGTTTCCGCCCCGGAACTGTCGGCGGAATTCGCCACCCGGTCTTTGGGCGTGGCGGCGGCGGGCTGGGTTTTGCTCGGGTTCTTTTCTGCGCTGTTTTACACCCGCGCCGAAGAGGTTTAGGCGGGCAACCGACCAATGAGGAGAAACCTCAATTCACCAATTGGGCGGGCGTCGGTGACGATGCCCCCCACACTGGACGCATAAAGATCAAGAAAGGTTAAGACATCCGGCGCAAGGTCGCGGGTCACATCGCCAAACAGATAGGCGGCTTTTCCCTCTTCACGGACAGATACTGTGGCGGGGCGGGTGCAGACATTCATGCACTCGGTGCGGGTTACCTGGACGGTTTCTTCCAAGGTGTTCGCCAGATCGGCCCCGCCTTGGCATGTGACACAAACGGCAAGCTTTGGCACCATGGTCTTTCCTTTCCAGTCAAGCTGGGTCAAAACATTCAAATCTGATTAACGGAGGACATCATGCTTGCCAAGATTCCCGCGACTGTTGTGACCGGTTTTCTGGGTGCCGGTAAAACCACCCTGATCCGCCATATGCTGGACAATGCCAAAGGTAAACGCATTGCGCTGATCATCAATGAATTTGGCGACCTTGGTGTTGACGGTGACATCCTGAAAGGTTGCGGCGACGAGGCCTGTTCAGAAGAGGACATTGTCGAGCTGTCGAACGGGTGCATCTGTTGCACCGTGGCTGAGGATTTCATCCCCACGCTGGAAAAATTGCTCGACCGGGAAACACCGCCAGATCACATCGTGATTGAAACCTCGGGTCTGGCGCTGCCGCAACCCTTGGTGCGCGCGTTTCAGTGGCCCGAGATTTCGACCCGCGTGACGGTGGATGGGGTTGTGACGGTTGTTGATGGCAAGGCCGTGTCCGATGGGCAGTTTGCATCGAATATTGCCGCCATTGATGCGCAGCGCAAGTTGGATGAGAACCTTGATCACGAGACGCCTTTGTCCGAGCTTTTTAAAGATCAGGTCGCTTGCGCTGACATGATTGTGGTGAACAAAGCCGATCTGTTGGGGGATGCGGAAACTGACGCTCTGGTGTCGAAACTCACCAGCGAGTCCCGAGACGGTGTGCAGGTTGTGCGCACCTCAATGGGCGTGTTGCCGGTCGAAGTGCTGTTGGGTCAAGGCATGGGCGCCGAGGATGATATGCACGCGCGTATGTCGGCACATGAAGCCCATCACCACGCCCATGATCATGATCACGAGGATGGCCATGATGACCACCACGACGATCACGATGACGACCATCACCACGACGATGATCACCACCACCATCACGCCCATGACCACGATGCCTTTGAAAGCTTTGTCGTGACGCGCGGCGAAATCACCGACCCGAAAGCGTTCTCTGACCTGGTTTCTGGTGTGATCCGCAACAATAATATCCTGCGTTTAAAAGGGTTTGCGGCGGTCGAAGGCAAACCAATGCGCCTGACCTTGCAAGCGGTCGGCCCGCGTGTGGACACCTATTTCGACCAGCCGTTTGGGGCCAGCCCACGCGAAACGAGACTGGTGGTGATCGGACAATCGGGGCTGGATCAGGTTGCGATTACCAAGGCGCTTTCCGCATGACACTCATGGTTACCTCGGGCGATCCGCACGACCCTCAGGCCACGGCGTTGCTCAAACAAAGTCATGCCCTGATGGAAGAATTGTTCCCGCCCGAGGATAATTTCTTTCTTGATATCGACGACCTTTGCGTGCCCGACATCTCGTTTTTCGTGGCCCGTGAAGGCGGCGTGATCTGGGGCACGGCGGCCTTGGCAGATCGGGCTGATCCGGGCGGACGCTATGGCGAGGTGAAATCCATGTTCGTCTCGCCCGAGGCGCGCGGCAAAGGCGTGGCGCAGGCGTTGATGGAACATCTGATAACCACAGCGCGAGCCAAGGGATTTACCGCGATGAAGCTGGAAACCGGCAACGCGCTTAAGGCCGCACATCGGCTTTACGCGCGCCACGGATTTCAGGTTTGCGGGCCGTTCGGAAACTATCCCGAGGCGGCCAGCTCGATCTTTATGGAAAAACCGCTGTGAGCTTAACCTTCTTTGGTTTTATTCGCCGCCGCTTTCATGCGTTCAAGCAATTCAGCCTTGGTTTCTTTGCGCTGATACGGGTTCTTTTTCGTGCCGCGCGCATTATGTTCAGCGTGACGCGGGGCGTTTTTGCCCATCTTGGGGGCGCCTTGGGCTTTGTAATCCATCCTTGGATCCTTTCTGGGGCACCCCAATGCGGGGCGTATATTCGGGCTGATGCCTGATATTTTGACATCTTACAAGCACCCGTCGCGGTGACATCATACAAACAAGGGGCGCGACATGCATCTTTTAGCAGCCACACCCGGTTCCATTGACGACGGCAAAGAGCCGGTGGATCTGGGGCAAACTCCCGCCGATCTGGTGGTGATCTCCGCGGCTGATACCGAGCTTGCGGCCCTGTCTGGTGCGCGGTCTGAAATGGTCGATGCCCCCAGCCTGCGTCTGGGCAGCATGATGCATCTGATCCACCCGATGTCGGTGGATTTGCACATCGACAATTGTGCCGCAAAATCCCGGTTGGTGATTGCCCGCGTGCTGGGCGGCGTGGGGTATTGGAAATATGGGGCTGAACAATATGCGGCGCGTCTGCGCGAGGCGGGGGTGCCGTTGGTGCTTTTGCCCGGTGATGACAAACCCGATGCTGAATTGCGCGCGCTGTCCACGGTTTCGGACGAGGATTACGACGCGCTTTGGGCTTATCTGGTCGAAGGTGGGCCGGAAAATGCGACACTGTTTCTGAATTACGCCAAGGTGATGCTGGACGGTGGCGAACGGCCTGAAGCGGCCAAACCCCTGCTTCGTGCGGGCGTTTACTGGCCGGGGGNNGGCGTGGACGGATGGCGCACCCATTGTGCCGATCGTGTTTTACCGCGCGCTTGTGCAAGGTGCGGGGCTGCATCCGATCAACCGATTGGTCAAAGCGCTCTTGCGTCAAGGTCTCAATCCACTGCCGGTGTTTGTGGCATCGTTGAAAGACCCGGTGTCGGTCGCAACGCTTGAAAGCCTGTTTGGGCAGGCAGCCCCGGATGTGATCCTGAATTGCACGTCCTTTGCCGTGGGATCCCCGCACCAAGGCGAGGCGGACAAAAACACCAACCCACTTGCGGCCCATTTTTGCAATGATGCGCCGATCTTTCAGGTGGTTTTGGCAGCCTCCAGCGAAGCCGCGTGGGAAGAGGGGCTTTCCGGCCTGTCCGCCCGCGACATCGCGATGAACGTGGCCCTGCCCGAAGTCGATGGCCGTATCCTGTCGCGCGCAATTTCCTTTAAGGGCGAGGCGTTTTTTGACGAGGCAACGGAATGCCCCATCGCCACCTATCAGGCACGTGGCGACCGGGTGCAATTTGTGGCCGAACTTGCCGCCAGCTGGGCACGGTTGCGTCGGGAAAAAGCCGGATCGCGCAAAGTGGCGCTGATCATGGCGAACTATCCCAACAAAGATGGGCGACTTGCCAATGGTGTGGGCTTGGACACGCCTGCCGCTGTCGTACATTCCTTGGGCCTGCTGAAATCAGCGGGCTATGCGGTCGAAAATATTCCGGCAGACA
The DNA here is from genome assembly GCA_002340515.1 of Rhodobacteraceae bacterium UBA2553. GTDB lineage: Bacteria > Pseudomonadota > Alphaproteobacteria > Rhodobacterales > Rhodobacteraceae > Aliiroseovarius. The sequence goes on from DDMF01000144.1 coordinate 6,022, forward strand.
GCGATGCCCTGATGCAAACCGTGATGGCCGGGCCGACCAATTGGCTGGTGGATCGGGCGCAGCGGTCGGGCGGGGTGCGCCTGTCGTTAGAGGAGTACAAAGCGCAATATACGGCCCTTCCATGGGCGTTGCGTGAGGCGATTGAAACCCGCTGGGGTGCGCCAGAGGCTGACCCGTTCTTTGAGGATGGTTTTGCGCTGTCCGTGTTTGAATACGGCAATGTAATCGTCGGTGTGCAGCCCGCACGCGGCTATAATATTGACCCGACCGAGACCTATCACTCGCCCGATCTGGTCCCGCCGCATAACTATTTGGCGTTTTACTTTTGGCTCCGTCACTCGCTGGGGGCGCACGCAATTGTGCATATGGGTAAGCATGGCAATCTGGAATGGTTGCCGGGGAAATCGGTGGCTTTGTCGGCGGAGTGCTGGCCCGAGGCGGTCCTTGGCCCGGTCCCGCATGTCTACCCGTTTATTGTGAATGATCCCGGCGAGGGCACCCAGGCCAAACGTCGGGCGCAGGCTGTCATTATCGACCATCTCACCCCGCCGCTCACCCGCGCCGAAAGCTATGGTCCGATGCGCGACCTAGAGGCGCTGGTGGATGAGTATTACGAGGCCGCAGGAGTGGATCCGCGCCGGATCACATACCTGAAACGCGAAATTCTGACGCTCACCTCTGCCACCGGATTGGGCGTGGATGCGGGCCTGTCGGGCGAGGATGAAGAAAGCGATCTGGCCAAGCTGGATGCCTATTTGTGCGAGCTGAAAGAAGCGCAAATCCGCGACGGGCTGCACGTGTTTGGGGTCTCACCTGAGGGCCGGCTTGAACGGGATCTGGTGCAAGCTTTGGTACGTGTCCCGCGTGGACAGGCTGAAGGGGGCGATCAGTCCCTTGCGCGCGCGCTGGCTGCAGATTTTGGCATGGATTTTGATCCTCTGGATTGTGATATGGCCACCCCTTGGGAAGGGCCTCGTCCGGACGCTTTGACCGGTGATACATGGCGCTCCACTGGCGATACGGTTGAGCGATTGGAAGAGTTTTCCGCCCGTTTGCTTGATGGTGAAGTGGAGGCTCCCGGCGCTGCGTCACAAGCTGTGATGGATGAGATCAACAGCCGTGTTTTGCCCATTGTGCGATCCTGTGGCCCGGCAGAGGGGCGGGGGCTTTTGACCGCCTTGGCAGGGCAGTATGTGCCGCCCGCACCATCGGGCGCACCCACGCGGGGCCGGTTGGATGTGTTGCCAACGGGGCGCAACTTTTTCTCGGTCGACAGCCGCGCGGTGCCAACCCCAACCGCTTGGGCGTTGGGGTGGAAATCCGCCAATCTTCTGATTGATAAGCACCTGCAAACCCATGGCGATTACCCGCGCAGCATGTTGGTGACCGCATGGGGTACGGCCAATATGCGCACTGGCGGAGATGATATTGCACAGGCCATGGCGTTGATGGGCGTAAAGCCGAAATGGGACAGCGCCAACCGCCGTGTGACCGGGTTTGAGGTCATTCCGGTTACTGCGCTGGGCCGCCCTCGGGTTGATGTCACTCTGCGCGTTTCGGGGTTTTTCCGCGATGCTTTCCCCCAGTTGATTGCGCTTTATGACAGTGCCGCGCGCGCGGTTCAGGGCATGGAGGAACCGGCCGATCTGAACCCCGCCGCAGGCCGCGTGAAGGCAGGAGAAAGCGCGCATCGGGTCTATGGATCCAAGCCCGGTGCTTATGGCGCCGGCCTTCAGGCAATGATTGACGAGCGGCTTTGGGCGGACAAAGCGGATCTTGCTGACGCCTATCTGGAATGGGGTGGTTATGCTTATGGTGCGGTCACGGAAGGGGCGCGGGATCGCGCAGGGTTTGAGCAGCGTCTGAGCCAAACCGAGGCGATTGTGCAAAACCAAGACAACCGCGAACATGACGTGCTGGACAGCGATGATTATTATCAGTTCGAAGGGGGGGCGGCGGCGG
>DDMF01000144.1:8006-8341 GCA_002340515.1 Rhodobacteraceae bacterium UBA2553
GGGTCGGGACCGGCCGATTTATCACAACGATCACTCGCGCCCTGAACGGCCGGTCATTCGCACGCTAGAGGATGAAATTGGCCGGGTCGTGCGTTCGCGCGTGGTGAACCCGAAATGGATCGATGGGGTGAAGCGTCACGGGTACAAAGGCGCGTTTGAGATCGCGGCGACGGTGGATTACATGTTCGCCTTTGCCGCCACCACGGGGGCCGTGCGCAGCCATCATTTTGACCTCGTGCATGCCGCGTTTCTTGAGAATGACGACACGCGGGAGTTCATTGAGGAGCATAATGCCCCGGCCCTGCGCGAGATCGCAGAGCGTCTGAAAGAGGCGA
>DDMF01000144.1:8384-15583 GCA_002340515.1 Rhodobacteraceae bacterium UBA2553
GCAGCCGCGCTCAAATTCTGCACGGGCTTTAATCGAGGAGCTGCTGTGACGCCGCGGCGTGCAGATAAAACGGATGCAGGTTGGGTGTTGGCCCTCATTCAGCGCGTGTTTGCGGAACATGACGGGCGGGTGGATCCGCCCAGTTCGATGCATCAAATGCGCTTGGGGGACGTGGAGCAGCAGGTGGAAAGCCATGAGGTCTGGGTCATCGGGCAAGAGGCGTGCGTATTTTTAACCGCACAAGATGATGCGCTTTATATTGGCAAATTGGCGGTGGCCCCCGAGGCGCGTGGTAAGGGGCTTTCGCGCGCCCTGATCACGCAGGCTGAAAAAAGGGCACGGGCGTTGCATCTGCCGCAGCTTGCCCTGCAAACACGGGTGGAGCTGGTGGAAAATCACGCGACCTTTCAGGCGCTTGGTTTTCTGAAAACCGATGAAACTTCCCATCCGGGGTTTGACCGCCCCACCTCTTTTCGGTTCACCAAGATCTTGTCATGACCTGTCCGAAATAAAGCGTTTCGACTTAAACCTGCATCACCTTACGTTGCCTGAAATAAAAGATTTCAACGCGTTAGGTGATGCCTGTTGTCTCAAGTTAGAGCGTTTCCAGTTCACGTTGTATCGCTTGTTCGCTGCCTTTCGCTTCGCTCAAACGCAAAAAGCGATGACAGATGCTTCGATGAAAACTGGAAACGCTTTAAACCCGAAGCGCTCGAGGCGACTACGCAGGCGTGATTGTCGCCTTTTCCCCTTCCCAAAATATCCTCGCCGAAGGCAAGAAAACCTTTTTAGGGGCAGCGCTAAGGGCGATGATCTACCGGGGTGCATTCAGCGTTTTCGATGGTGACTTGACCGTCCGAATGGCTCCACCGATCGTAGATTTCACAGGAAAATTCAACGTCTATGCTGGGGGGGACCGGGGGCAAGCTGCCGTCACAGTTCAGTTCGGCACGCTGGATGCCCTGATCGCCGCTCAAGGATCCGTGGCGGATCGGGCAGCCGGTGGCGCGTTCAATCGCCACTTTGGCGCGGCTCAGCACTTTTGACACATTGGGCAGCGCCTCAAAGTTGGTGCGATAGCTTTCGACCCAGTTTTCGCGGCGGTGGATTTTAAAGACCGAGCCTTCGACTGTGACCTCGGCGGTGGTGGTGTCTTTGCTGCGGAATTGTGGGCTGGGGCTGTCGCAGCTTGCCAGCGCGATACTGAGAAGGATGAGCGTAAAGTTGCGGCAGGAAAAGGCAGAATATGTCACGAGAGGGCCCAATTGTAATGCGGTCTGCGACCAGCTTGGCCTTTCTTGGTTAATGGCAGGTTAACGGGGGTGGATCGCGGTGAGATCCGACTTATTTCGTGATGCGACAGCTTGGCCCTTGCAATCGCAACGACTCATCTATAAATATTCACAAAGATGAATACGATGATGTGACGAACCAAATTGGAGCTTAGCCATGCAACTCACTCGTCCTGCGGATCGCTATAATCCGCTTTATTTTTTGGCGTCCGTGGGCGCCGGCGGCCTGTCGGTCACGTTTTTCATGTACCTGATGTTTTGGGTGCCCCACAAAGGTCGGCCCGTGCCGATCTTTGAAGACATGCTGGCGGTGATGCAAACCGGATCTATGGGGATGAAAACCGCCGTTGTGATCGCCTGGATTGGCATCGCGGCGATGGTCTTTTTGAACCTTAAGTATCTGATCTGGAACCTGAAACAATTCTCAGCCTTCCGTAAAACTGATGCCTATCAAACGCTGAAAAACTCCAACGCGGAAACCACGTTGCTGGCCATGCCATTGGCATTGGCGATGGCGGTGAATGGGATGTTTGTCGCGGGCTTGGTGTTTGTGCCGGGGCTGTGGTCGATTGTCGAGATTCTGTTCCCTTTTGCGATGGCGGCTTTTCTTGCGATCGGCATCCTAGCACTTAGTTATATCGGAGATTTCCTTGGCCGCGTGCTGACCAAAGGCGGGGTCTTTGACGTGACCGCGCACAACAGTTTTGCGCAGATGTTGCCGTCGTTTGCCCTTGCCATGACGGCGGTTGGCTTTGCCGCCCCAGCCGCGATGAGCCACAATACGATTGTGGTCGCCGTGTCACTTGTGGGTTCCACGTTTTTTGGTGTGGCCTCAATTGTCTATGGGCTGCTGGCGCTGATCACGGCGTTCAATTCGATGCTGCACTATGGCACGTCAAAGGAAAGCGCGCCGACCTTGATGATTGTGATCCCGATCCTGACCATTTTGGGCATTATGTTCATGCGCCAGACACACGGGTTGCACGAAACATTCGAGGTGCATTCCACGGCTGCGGAAACCATGGTGATGCTGGCGCGGTTGATTGCCATTCAGGTGCTGTTTGCAATGCTGGGCCTGACGGTTCTGGCGCGCCAGGACTATTGGAAAAGCTTTGTGTTTGGGTCTGAAACCTCGCCCGGATCCTATGCGCTGGTGTGCCCCGGCGTGGCCTTGTCGGTGCTGACGCAGTTCTTCCTCAATGCGGGCATGGTCAAGGCGGGTGTCGTGGACAAGTTCTCGCTGATCTACTGGGTGATCACGCTGATTGCCATTGCACTGCAATTCACCATGATTGCCTTGGTGTTGCGCCTGAACAAACAGCATTTTGGCCGCTCAACTGCACTGGCCAGCCTCGCAGAATAAGCAGCGCGAAAGCAGATAAGTGGGCGTCCCTTTTGGGGCGCCCGTTTTTTGTTTTCGACCCGTTTATGTCCGGGTTTTGGCACCTGCATCCTCGCTTGCATCTCAGCGCCCAAGCGGCGACAGTGCGGGGGCGAATGGATCAACAGACGGAGCGAGCGGCGTGACCATCCCCACCGACATGACGGGGCATATTTCCGGGCATTGCTTGTGCGGTCAGGTGTCCTTTGCCTTTCAGGGCCGGCCGTTTCTTCAGGTGATTTGTCATTGTGACAGTTGTCGGCGCGCATCAGGCGCGGCCATGGTTGGCTTTCTGGGCCTGAAAGACACACAGTGGCGTTGGACCGGAGAAGCGCCCGCAAGTTACGAAAGTTCGCCCGGCGTACGCCGCCATTTCTGCCCCATCTGTGGCAGTGCGATGGGCTTTCAGGGCGATCACTATCCCGGCCAGTTTTACGCCCATGCCGCCGCCCTCTCCGATCCGTCGCTTTTTGCGCCGACAGCCCACGTGCATCATGATGAGATCCTGTCATGGGCCACACCCCGTGATGATCTTCCCCGCCACCTGACCACCGCCGAATTGCTCTGAAGGATTTGCTATGACCGAGAACGACACACCCGAGAAACCGACACGCGAAAAACCCCCTGTCGACCCCGCCCGTCACGCGATGAAAATGGCCAAGAAAAAGGCCGCGCGCGATAAAATTATGGCCACCAAGACCGATAAAAAGGGTCTGGTGATTGTACATACCGGGAAAGGCAAAGGCAAAAGCTCCGCCGCGTTTGGGATGATCTTCCGCTGTGTCGCAGCAGACATGAAATGTGCCGTCGTGCAGTTCATAAAAGGTGGGATGGATTGCGGTGAGCGCGACCTGATCAACGCGAAATTCAGCGATATTTGCGAGTTTTATACGATGGGTGAGGGTTTCACCTGGGAGACCCAAGACAAGACCCGCGACACCGAAATGGCACAGGCCGCATGGGAGAAATCCAAGGACCTGATCCGCGACCCCGCCAATAAAATGGTGCTTTTGGATGAAATTAACATCGCAATCCGCTATGGTTATGTGGATGTGGCTGATGTGGTGGCCTTTTTGGCTGAAGAAAAACCCGAGATGACCCATGTGGTTTTAACCGGGCGCAACGCCGCAGAAGACCTCATCGAAATCGCAGATCTCGTGACCGAAATGGAACTGGTAAAACACCCGTTCCGCTCGGGCATCAAGGCGCAAATTGGGGTGGAATTTTAATCCAGCGCGCCAAGCTTGCACAGGGGTCTGCTTCATTTTGAACGGAGGATACCATGCCACAATTTTATATGGCCTATCACGTGACGCGGGATATTGAGGACCCAACAGAACAAGCTGATCATCAGGCGCGCTATCAGGCGTGGATGCAGGAACATGCGGACGCGTTGGTGGTGGCTGCCCAACCTTTGGGGCCGCAATGGACAGTGTCAAAAGGGGGGGTGAGCGAAGGGTTTGACGGCACAATGATGGGCTATACCATTCTGAACGCCCCAGACCTAGAAGCCGCCACCACCATCGCAGCCTCTTGCCCGTTCTGCGAAATGGGCAACCTGCAACTTGCTGAAATGATGGTGATGCCGGGATGAATCTGGGCGCCAGATTTGACCTGAACTGACCCACGAAAAAGGGGTGGCGCTCTGAAGGTGCCGCCCCTTTTTTCTTGTTGAAAATATCCTCGCCGAAGGCAAAACACCGCGCGCAGCGCGTCTTAAATCGCCGCGCGCAGCTTGGCCATCAGTTTGGTTAGGTTCGCTTCATACCGCTCATTGGTCAGCCTTCCTTCGGCGTCAAACTCGTCCGAACTACCGGCAACAGCGACCTCTGGCCCGATGATGAGGTTGGGTTGAAATGGTGTCATCGCGGCAACCAAAGACACTTGCGCCCGCTCACCTCCTGCACGCCCTGCGGCGGCAGACATCACCGCGACAGGTTTGCCCGCCCATGGGCCCGGTTTCACGCGGCTGACCCAATCCAGTGCATTCTTCAAAACCCCTGTCAGCATCTTGTTGTATTCCGGGGTCGAGATCACCACCGCATCCGCGGCTGCGATCTGGTTGGCCAAGGTGAGCACCGCATCCGGAATGCCCTCAGCCGTCTCAAGATCCCCATCATAAAGTGGCAGGTTCAGGTCGCCCTCGAGATACTCACAGGGTCCAAACACGCGGGCAGCGTTGCGGATCAGATATCGGTTGGTCGCCTCAGCGCGCAGCGCGCCGGACAGGCCAAGAAGGGTGGGGGTGCTCATCATCAGGCTCCTGTTTCGCTCTGTGTTATGTGGGGCGTGTCGTTGCCAGATCAACCCAGCTGTTGTGTTGAGATCTCGATCAGGTTTCCGTCCGGGTCGCGCAGATAAATTGATAAAATCGGCCCGGTGGCCCCAGTGCGTGCAACGGGGCCCTCTTCTATCGGCACGCTTTGGGCCGCCAAATGCGCCTGCCAATCAGACCAAGGGGCCTCGGTCAGAAAACACAGATCCGCCGTGCCGGGGCCGGGGTGGGCGGCCATCGGAGCAAAGGGCGCATCAGCCGGGTGCAGGTTGATTTTCTGCGCACCATATTTCAACGCCGTGCGGGTGGAGCCATCCGCAGGGTGAAACACCTCAGCCTGCATGCCCAAGACATCTGTGTAAAACGCCACCGTGACCGCAATATCGCGCACGGTCAGCACAAGGTGGTCCAGCGTGGTCAGTTTTGGCGGCATCGCGGCTTTTCCTTTTTGAGAAGCGCCGTTAGGGTCGCAGCATGACCGATAAGATGCAAGCCACTGAACCGGAAGACCTAAGGGACGTGATGGACCCGGCCCGCGCCAACGCACTCTGCGCGACGCTTGGTCTTGCTCCTTTGGAACCGGATGCACCTTTGCCGCCGTTTTTCCACCAAATCTATTTCTGGAACGTCCAGCCCGGTGATCATTTGGGGCGCGACGGCGTGCCGATCCAAGGCGAAGGCATTCCTGATTTTGGGCTGCCACGGTGCCTTTGGGCCGGGGGCGAGCTGACGTTCCTCTCGCCTTTGATCCCGGGTGTTCCCGCACAAAAATCAACGCGGATCACCAGCAGTAAGCGCAAGACCGGACGGTCCGGCGAGATGGGGTTCGTTACGGTCGAACATGGCGTTTCCCAAGGCGGTACGCTTTGTGTGCGTGAACGAAAAGACCTTGTGTATCTGGAGGATCCGGCGCCCAGTGCGCCCATGCTCAATCTAAGGGCCGCCCCGACGGATGAGGACAGTGCAGAGCCGATGCGCTTCGCTGAGACGCTCCTGTTTCGCTACTCCGCGCTGACCTTTAACGCGCACCGGATCCATTATGATCTGGACTATACGCGCGACGTTGAAGGGCAGGGTGGGCTGCTCGTGCAAGGTCAGCTTTTGGCGCAGATTCTGATGCTAAAAGCGACGCAGGAATGCGGCCCGCTTGCAGGGTTCAAATACCGCGCGGTGTCACCGGTGCTGCACACCGATCAGGTTGAGATTTGCCGCAAAGGCACATCACTTTGGGTCCGTGGCCCCAAGGGTCAGCTTTGCATGTCTGCCACGGCGGAAACGGTTTAAAGGCTTGCCGCTACGCGAAAATCCTCGGGGATGCTGTCGTGTCCATCCAGCATCAAATCTGCCATCATCTCGCCCACTTTTGGGCCCATGCCAAAGCCGATTTTAAAGCCGCCATTGGCGATGAATTGACCGGGTTTGGTGGGGTGCTCCCCCAACATCGGCGCGCGGGATTTGGCGCGGGGGCGCACACCGGCCCAACGCTCCAGAACGGGGGCCTCTGCGATGGCGGGGCAGATCGCGCGTGCGCGCGCCAGTACCTCGTCGATCTGTGCATCACAGGTGTCAGGCGCGTCAAACTCACGTTCCGAGGTGGAGCCCACCGCCACCGTACCGTCGGCGTGTGGGATGATGTGAACAGCCTCCGCAAAGATTTGTGGCATGTCCGGCGCGGCGTGTTTCAGCAGCACGGATTGCCCCTTTACGCCATTGCCCACAGGCGTGCCTAGTTCTTCGGACAGCTCGATCAAGCCTTGCCAGCCGGTCGCCCAAATCACGCGGCCTTCGTTGGTGGCTTCGGAGGTCACCTCGCCGCCTTTTGCGCGGATCGCGGCCAGCAAAGCGGCGGCGGCACGACGCGGGGCCATGCGCGCGGTCAGCGTGTCGTGGATGAGCCAGCCAGAGGGGGTGACAGGGGCCCAACCCGGATAGCTGTCTGCCGCAACAACTTCCCAGATGGCCTTGCCTTGCCACAGCTCATCCGCCTCATGCGCACGGTCGGTGGACAGCCTCAAATGCGCCTCGTCTTTGATCGGTTGCAACCGGCCGGAACGGGCATAACCGGGGGATGTGCCGCCAATGGTCTCAACCTCCGTCCAATAGGGTTCGGCCATGATCAGGCTGTCGAATTGAAAGGCTTTCTTGGCGTTCCAGCGTTCTGGTACATGGGGGGCCAGCGCACCGACCAAACCACCCGAGGATCCCGCACCCGGCCCGTTTGGGTCCACCACACGCACGCGCGCCCCACGGC
>DDMF01000144.1:15595-16150 GCA_002340515.1 Rhodobacteraceae bacterium UBA2553
GGCGGGCACAGCTCCAGGCCGTGGCCAAGCCAAAGATCCCGGCCCCGCGCACTGTTACGTCGATCATTGCCAAAACGCGCATCCTTCTGCATGTAGGTCAGGTTCACCCGTGTTCATAGGACATCCCATGCAGAAGAACCAGACGGCCGAGATTGAATGGAAAGACAGCGGTGTGCCGGTGGCCGCGCAATTTGATGACCCCTACTTCAGTCTGGACAATGGCTTGGATGAAACACGCCATGTGTTTCTGTCCGGTAATGATTTGCCCGCGCGGTTTGCACCTGGTTTTCATGTGGCAGAGCTGGGTTTTGGCACCGGGTTGAACATGCTCGCGACTTTAATGGCGTGGCGGTCCGTGGGCGCACCCGACGGCGTGCGGTTCACGTCGTTTGAGGCCTTCCCGATAGCGACAGACGATATTGCCCGCGCGCTCACGGCCTTTCCCGAAGCACATGCTTTGGCGGGTCCGTTTTTGGCGGCTTGGGCTGATGGGAAGCGGGTGTTTGATCTGCATGGCCTAACGGTTGAGGTGATCGAGGGCGACGCGCGCGCGCG
>DDMF01000144.1:16155-18915 GCA_002340515.1 Rhodobacteraceae bacterium UBA2553
CAACATGGTCTGGCCAAGCGGATGCGTGGTATCTGGACGGGTTTTCACCCGCCAAAAACCCTGAGCTGTGGGGGGATGATTTACTGGCGCAGGTCGGGGCGCACACCGCCCCCGGTGGCACGTTTGCGACATATACCGCCGCAGGTTTTGTGCGCCGCGCCCTAGACGCGGGTGGGTTCGATGTGGAACGAGTGTCAGGATACGGGCGCAAGCGGCATATGAGCCGGGGCATTCTGCGCGCCTGACATAGAAAACAGGCGGCGCGAGAATGGAACAAAACACCCGGTTGGGCATTTGGCTAATGGTCGGCGCGACCTTTGTTTTCGCCGCCCAAGACGGAATTTCGCGCCATCTGGCAGGCAGTTATAACGTCTGGATGGTGGTGATGATCCGCTATTGGTTTTTTGCCGCTTTTGTTGTGTGGCTGACCCGGCGAAATGGCGGGCTGGCCCAGGCGTTGCGCCCCCGCAAACCCCTGTTGCAAATCTTTCGCGGTGCTTTGCTTGCGTTGGAAATCTGTGTCACAGTCTTGGCCTTTACCTTGCTTGGCTTGGTGGAAAGCCATGCGGTCTTTGCCTGTTACCCGTTGATTGTCGCCGCTTTGTCCGGGCCGGTGCTGGGCGAGGCGGTTGGCTGGCGGCGCTGGGCCGCAATTGGTGTGGGGTTCATCGGTATTCTGGTCATCCTGAAGCCCGGCTTTGGGGTCTTTGCGCCCGCTGCCATTGTGCCGCTTGTGGGAGCGGCGATGTTTGCGCTTTACGGTCTATTGACCCGCTATGGCGCGCGGTATGACAGCACGCAGACCAGTTTTTTCTGGACCGGAACCACGGGTGCCGTGGTGATGACAGCCATTGGCGCGAGCTTTTGGGAACCGATGTTGGGCAGCGATTGGATCTGGATGGCGGTGCTTTGCGTCACCGGCGTGTTGGGGCATTGGTTGCTGATCAAATGTTACGAGGTGGCTGAGGCCAGCGCGGTGCAACCCTTTGCCTATCTCCAGCTCGTATTCGTGTCGATCTTGGGCGTGAGCATTTTCGGCGAAATCGTGGAGCCCAATGTGGTTTTAGGCGCGCTGATTGTTGTCGGCGCGGGTGTGTTTACTTTGATCCGTGCGCGCAAGGCGGTGTGAAGGGGCGTTGCCCCTCTGCCTTCGGCATTCACCCTAGGATATTTGCAGAAAGAGGAAGGCAGACGCGCTATTGCTTGAGCTCTTTTGACAGGCGCAGAGGTTCAGTTTTTCCGGTCAGGCGGGCGCGGTAAATGGCCAAGCTTTCGGACACGCGCATGACGTAATTTCGGGTTTCGCGAAACGGGATATGCTCGATCCAGTCGATGATATCGGTGTCAGCCGCGCGCACGTCGCCGAAGCGTTCCTGCCAGCTGCGCGACCGTCCGGGGCCCGCGTTATATCCGACGGCGATCAGCACCGGGTTGGGGCCGAAATCCTCAATCAGCTTGGCCAGATATTCGGACCCAAGCCTTGTGTTATATGCGGGATCTTCGGTCAGGCGGGCTTTGGAATAGGGCAATTCAAGCCGTTTGGACATGTCTTTGGCGGTACCGGGCATCAGTTGCATCAACCCGCGCGCACCAACGCCGGATTGCACAGAGGGGTCAAATTCGCTTTCACGCCTTGCAATTGCCAGCTCAAGCGCGCGCGGCACGGTGGTATTGCCTTTGCCGATGTCTGGTGTCGGATAATAGGGACGGTGCAGCACCCAGCCCTGTCTGGCGGCGTATTTGGCGATCATAACACGCAGATGTGGTTCGGATTTGCTTTCGGCCCAGCCCGCCAGATGGCCGATTTCGTCACGTGTGAGGCGTTCTGCAAGATGGACTGTGAAGCGTTCGGTCCAGTAAAGCTCGTCCGCGGCTTGAAGCAGGCGGGCGGCGTCCATGACAGAGGTGGTCCAAAAGCTTTGACCAGAGAAATTTCGGTGGCGTTCCGATCCGGTGAGTTTTGGGTCCATCGCTAGGCCCGCCCGTTCAGCGGCGAGTTGGCCGTAGAAGCTGGTTTGGTGTTCGCCGCCAAAAGCATAAGCCGCTTGCGCATTGTTGGTGTCCCCTGCCGCTTCATAGGCGCGGCCCAGCCAATATCCGGCGCGCCCCAGTGAAATGGGGCCATCAACACCGGCACGAAAGGTTTGAAAATGTTTCAGCGCGGTGCCCGGGTCGTTTTGTTTTCGCAAGGCGACATAGCCTGCAAGCCATTCCAGATCATCACGGTTGGACCCCTCGGTGATGTGGTGGTTTGCGGCCAGGCGATACGCCTGTTTTGCATTGCCTTCGCGCATCGACCAACGGGCCAGAACGCGCCGCCAACTGCCCCAGCGGTCTGGTTCCCCAAGGGTTTCGGCAGACGTGGATTGCGCCAAAAGAAGGTCTGCCGCATCCTGATTGCGGCCCTTTGCAGCCCGCCACAAAAAGCGTTCATAGGCCAAGCCCGGATCAGTGGCGAGTGCTGCTGGCACCGCGTTGATCAGCCCATCCACGCCGTCTTTCTGCCCGCGAAGGGCAATGCGTGCGCGTGCTAGTGCGGCTTGCCCGTCGGTCAAAAGCGGCAGCATTCGAGTGGCGTCTTTGGTGTTGCCACGCCACAGCATGGCATCGGTGCGGGTCCAGTGATGTTTTGCCAAACTGTTCGGATAGCGTGTGGAAAAAGCGGTATGCTCATCCTCGTCCATCGACAGGGAAATCCAAGCGTTGATCAGAACGTCACGGGCGGTGTCGCCTTTGCCCGCCGCCTCCAGTGCCTCAACA
>DDMF01000144.1:18928-26225 GCA_002340515.1 Rhodobacteraceae bacterium UBA2553
CGCAAGGCACCACGCCCGGTTTGTGGGGGCTGGCTTGCGAAAAACGTGAGGATTTTGCTGGGATCTGAACCGCGCGGGATCGCCTCTTCGGATTTGCGACGTAACAGTTTCAGACCGGGCCAGTCGGGGTGGCGCGCGAGAAAGCGGATTGTGTCGTCAAAGCTGCCTTTACCCTGACGCAGGCGATGCCATTCCAGAATGTCGGCGGGCAAAGCTCCGCCTGCGCGCGCTTTGGTGCGGGCTGCTTCCCAGTCGCCCGATCGCGCCAGTGAAATAGCGTCTTTAAAGGCTTGCACTTCGCCCGTGCTTTGCGCGTGCAAAGGGGGGGCTTGGGTCCAGATCAGGACGGCCATGACCGTCAATATGTGATATATTCGCGCTTTCATGGACAAAACCTAACCCTAGGGCCTATCAGATCAACACACATTCTTGGCATTTCGCCAGAACCCGGCTAGTTTCCGCCGCGTTCAGCAGGGTGATTCATTACTGCCCCGGCTGATCCCTGACAACAACAAAGGAGCGTGTCATGTTCAAAGGATCTCTTCCTGCCCTGGTCACGCCGTTTAAGAACGGCGCAGTGGATTTTGACGCGCTTAAACGCTTGGTCAATTGGCAGATCGCCGAAGGGTCAAACGGTTTGGTGCCTGTGGGCACAACCGGCGAAAGCCCGACCCTGACCCATGAAGAGCACGAAGCGGTGATTGCCGCTGTGGTTGAGGCCGCCGCAGGCCGCGTGCCGGTGATTGCCGGGGCCGGTTCAAACAACACCATCGAGACATTGCGTTTTATGGAATACGCCAAAAAAGTTGGCGCAGCGGCCGGCCTTGTGGTCACGCCCTATTACAACAAACCGACCCAGCGTGGGTTGATTGCGCATTATACCACTGTGGCTGATGCGGTGGACCTGCCGATTGTGATCTACAATATCCCCGGTCGTTCGGTCGTGGATATGACGCCTGCGACGATGGGTGTGTTGGCCAAGCATAAAAACATTGTCGGCGTAAAAGACGCAACCGGTGATCTGGCGCGGGTCAGCTATCAGCGTTTGAAATGCGGTGTGGATTTCTGCCAATTGTCGGGCGAAGACGCCACCGCGCATGGGTTCAACGCGCAAGGCGGGCAGGGCTGTATCTCGGTCACCGCCAACGTCGCCCCGCGCCATTGTGCTGACCTTCAGGCCGCCACGCTGGCAGGTGATTACGCCACGGCGCTGACCATCGCGGACAAACTCATGCCGTTGCACAAAGCGATCTTTACCGAACCGGGTGTGGCCGGCGCCAAATATGCGCTGTCCAATCTGGGCATGTGCGAACCCGAGGTGCGCAGCCCATTGACCGAGCTGGAAGACAGCACCAAAGCGGCGATTGACGCGGCGATGCGCCATGCGGGTTTGATGACCTGATCATCGGAGGATGAGAATAAGAAAAGGCGCGCCAACCGCAAGCCTCTTACCAGAGTGTTGTGATTTGCGCACCGTCTCGGCGGTGCGCATTTTTATTGCTTCCTTCATAAAGGCACTATATACAGATCAACGAGACGACAGACCGGCTGCAACAGCGTCTCCCCGCCTTCGCAAGAAGGTCCACGCGCGAGCGAGATATTAAAGTGGAAGCTGGATCCTAGGGCTGCCTTCGGGCAGCCCTCTAACATTTGGGGGTTTACCTCCGAGCAAATCGAACAGCTCGCCCCATATAAGTGCTCTGAATCAAAACAGAAAAACGAATTGAGTTTGGATTTTCCGGTGGAAGATATCCTGAGGCCGAAGCCCTGTATGCGCTCTCAATTCGAAGCAAAACATGCTTGTTTCGCTTGCCGCCACTCTTTTTCAACTCAAAAAACACATGGTAGCGATCATTCCTAAAAGGGGCGTCGACGGTCAGGTAAACATAGTTCCGCTCCTCCCAGGTTTGGAAAACCTTTGTGTTCGGAAGATTCTGTATGATCCCCGGAAGGTGGAGAGCATCCTGATAGCGATTGGGGCAATATACCCTATTGTCGAAACAAACGTGAGATGCTGGGTCAGCATCAGTCGCGCTGCGTGTGAATACATGCGGAGAGTAGATGGCTCTAATTTTTCGGGCATTCCCGTCAGGTGTGTTGCAAAGGAACTCATGAGGCTCAAGGTGGGAAAGAGAAATTTCCTTACCAGCGAAGAAAAACGGATTCCAATACTTCGTAGTATTGTCCGGTTGTCCTGCGGTGTTATTTGATCCTGAAGCCATCTTGTCCTGAATGCACAATGTAAACATGCAGAACTAAGGGAAAAAACGGTATCTTTTCAACCGAAAAACCCCGCTCCAGGAAAACTATCCTCCGAACAGATCTCTCTCATAGATCTTCCCTTTGGCGATCCCGAGTTTCATAGCTGGGGTGCGCTTCGTTTTCCTCGTGCCCATCCAGTTATGGTGGAAACGGTAGATCTCAATGATCTTCGCCATCATTTCCGGCTTGTAGAGGTGGTGCCGATCCCAGAGGCGCCCGTTTCCACTCGGCGTAGCTACTGGTCGCTCGGCGGCCTTGATATTGCTCCTGATCTTGTGGAAATACGAGTCAACGCTGCGGAGCGTCGCCAGCCGCATCAATCTGGCACGCCGCTCCAAGGGCATCACCGTGCGATCTGTTCGCAAATGGACAACCCGGCAAGGCTCGGATTGAGAATGATAAGGCCAGTGATATTGGGCACCGATCGGATGGCCTGTCAGGCGCTTCGCAATTTCCCGATCGACTTCTTCTTCATACACGAACCGGGGGAGAGAATCGAGTTGGTGTCTGGTCAGTCCCAGATCTTGCCTGAGATCCCTTCTTCCCTGAGCGTAGAGTGACTCGCGGATGTCGTTGGATTGATACTTGTCGAACGCCACGGTCGCCACATCAACGCGACCAGCACGCACTTCCGGCGCGAATACCGCTGTAAAGGCTTTACTCAGACCGGCATCCCCATCCTGGACGAAGTAGAAACGGTGGTCGGACCTGGAAATCATCCTTCGCAAAACCAACGCATGGGCATATTGCTGGACATCTTGCCGAACCAGCGCTCCTTCATGCGGTAGTTGAAGACCCAGATCGACATCAGGTGCGATGTCGGGGTGAATCTCGATTTCTCGCGTGATGTCGTCCAGGTATTGCTTGAACTCAGATGCGGACCAGAGCCGCCCATGTTCCCGCCAGCAGCGATCAACCCCGATATCCCCATTGAGGGTCATGTCGATTTCGATCTGCTCCATGTCGATGCCAGGATCGAATTGTAGATGTCCCAACACGACAAAACCGGAATTGGCGTGCGCAGTGCAAAGATGGTTTACCGCGACGAAAGACCGTGTCTTTCTGTTCGGCCAGTTGAGCGTCAGGGTTTGGCTGTCGGTTGCAAACCGGCGCCCGGCCTTTTCCCAATCTACATGCCGCAGATCAAATCCTTCGCGCCTGGCAGTGAAGGATTTGATCTGATCATAGATGAAGTCGATTTTCCGATAGACATCACGATGCGCCATGTCCGCGATCTCCGAAATCTTGGAAAAGGATGTTCCATGAACAAGCAGTTTGAGAACTTGCCCGTTTTTAGACTGGCGCCGATGGTTTCTTGCGGGGTGCCCAACGGTGAAGGTCGAGCCGCACCGTTTGCAACATAGACGCTGGTTTCCAGCCTTCGTTTGACCAGATTTGCGATAAAGCTCTGGCCTCGTCTGGAAAGACTTCCCATGGGACAGGCATTCTACATTTTTGCAGGATTGCCCCTTACCATCAGGGCGTTGCAATTGCCGAATCCTGGTGTATTCTTCGACGATAGAACGGTTGTTCTTCACTACGGATGCCTCACCACATGAACCACAGGTGAAGCTCTTCTCATCGCCTGAGCCTCTCACGGTTCCACGCGGAAAGTTTGCGCTGGCAGCAGAGAGTTTCCGCCCGCGACCGTCTCGCGGATCAGGATGGATACCGAATTGGGCGCATTGCGCGTTCCGGCAGAAGTTCACATCCACCCCAAAACAGGGTAGAGGAAGGCGCCTTTTATCGCCTGCCGCAGATTTTTGCGAGACATACCTCACCTGACATCTCCATCATGAGATTCGTTCAAGCAAAGGTTTCAAGGTATAGGTCGGCCACTTTGTGGCCAACCAAAGAAAAAACTACAACACTTCCGGTAAGAGGCTTGCTCCAACCGGGGCGCCTTTTTTTGTTGGCTGGATGTTTAAAGCGTTTCCAGTTTTCATTGACGCATCTGTCATCGCTTTTTGCGTTTGAGCGAAGCGAAAGGCAGCGAACAAGCGATACAACGTGAACTGGAAATGCTCTAGGAGGGCGCCGGCACCACGGCGTCCACCTCAATTTCCACCAGCCATTCGGGGTTCACAAAGCGGCCGACCTGCATGATTGTGTCGACGGGGCGCGCGTCCTGACAATAGGCTTTACGTGCTTCAATCGCGTCTTTCCACAGGTCGATATCGGTCAGGAGCACGCGTGTTCTCACAATATCCTGCACCCCTGACCCTGCCTGCTCCAACGCCTCTTTGATGATTTCAAAACACCGTGTGGTCTGGGCAAACACATCGCCCACGCCAACGGTCTGGCCCTGTGCATCCACCGGCGCGGTGCCACCGACGGCGATGAAGGACCCCACCCGCACCGCGCGACTAAAGCCGACGATTTTTTCCATCGGGTTCCCATTGGAAATCAATTGGCGTCTCTCTTCGGTCATCTGATCGCTCCTTTTGGTGGCTTCATTCTATCACGAAACCCGGTTCATGTGTTGCCTTGGAACGACAGGATTTTTGGCCCGCAGGGGAAGTTGAGCGCGGCGAGGCTAGACAGGGCCGGGGGAAGTGCCTATTTCCCACCTATGGCTCAGAAAAAAGAAGACACCAACTATAAGGTCATCGCCGAAAACCGGCGCGCGCGGTATGATTACGCGATCGAAGATGACATTGAATGCGGGATTGTCCTGCAGGGTTCCGAAGTGAAATCGCTCAGGACCGGTGGGTCGAATATTGCCGACAGCTATGCGGCTGTTGAAGACGGTGAGCTTTATCTGACCAACGCCTATATCGCGCCCTATAAACAGGCGATCACATGGGGTCATCTGGAACGCCGCAAGCGCAAGTTGCTGGTGTCGCGGCGTGAAATCGCCCGGCTTTGGAAAGCCACCCAACGCGATGGCATGACCCTTGTGCCGCTGGTGATGTATTTCAATCACAAGGGACAGGTGAAGGTGAAAATCGGCGTGGCCAAAGGTAAGAAGGCGCATGACAAACGCGCCTCGGATGCCAAACGCGATTGGGGTCGTCAAAAGCAACGCCTGCTGCGCCACGGTGATTGACACCTGCATCTTGTTTGGTCCGCCGGGGGCCGGGGCCCCTCGGCGCACTTTGGATATTTTGCGACCAGATTGGCCAGTGCCGCATGATACATGAATGGCATGCTTCATGTGGAGCAGATGCACGCCCCCCGGGTCTGCGTCCTATTTAGGCTGTGCTTGTCTGGTTTCTCGGAACCATACCATCAAACCAGCAACGACGGTGATAGCCCCGCCACAAAGCGTAATGACATCAGTCACATGATTGAAAAACAAATAGGTTAATAGGACCGCGATAGGCAACGCCAGAAAATTCAGAGGTTGAAGGGTGCTGGCCGGCGCGTATTTCAGTGCCTCAGTGAACAGCAAATGCGTAGAAATTGCACAAACAGTAACCAGAAACATGGCGGCCCATGCTTTCAAACTCATGGCCTCCAGTTCAAATATTCCAGCAGCAGTTGATAAGAGTATCGCAACGATCGTCAGATAAAGCATTGATGTCTTGGTGCTATCGCGTGTCGCAACTTTTCGTGTCAGGACGGTGTAAAAAGCAAAAGTTACTACGGCGCCGACGACAAGCCATATTGAGCTGTCTACGTGTTGGAAACCCGGTCTCACCACAATCATTGCACCTACAAAACCCATGCAAACTGCAAACCAGCGATAAACCCCCATCTTTTCCCCCAGCAAGAGAACTGCCAGCAGACTTACCGCAATTGGATAAAGCATGAACAATGCCTGCAGGTCGGAGGTTTGCATGTAGCCCAGTGCCGCAGTGAAGAACCAGATATCTAAGAGGAGAAAAACGCTTCTTAATATCTGCAGAACAGGAAAGTGTGATCGGATCGTGGCTCTGAAGTTTGAGCTTCGCAGAATCCAGAAAAGCATAAACACGCCTATGCCCCAAAACCGGATCATAACCAATTGAAGCGGAGAGTAATCTGCAACCAGTGCCTTGACCGCTATGTCTTGAACACCAAATATTACCAAGGAAATCAGCGTCAACACGATGGCATATCGCAAATTCTTGACGTCCGTCGGAATAGATTTCGCCATATCATTCTAGCCTTTTGTGAAGGATGAGCAGTCGCAATTGTGCTGCAACGCAATACGAAGCAGCTCGCATGAGAACACATGCAAGTTTGACTGACATCTTGTTTTGATTTGAGGTGAGTACTGCATCCAAGGTCCAATCGCGCAAATCAACTAATAGATTTGTCTGCGCTTGGACGAAGCTTGGGCAGTAAATAGAGGCTACCAGTCGAGCTTTGTCAGTTCAATGGTCTTTGGGGGCCATCTTCCATTTCTCTAAGCTGTCAATCGCGCATGTGCGGCGAGCAACTGCAGTAGCCCGCATTGCCGACATTGTGTCTCGATTGATGCCTTGCTCATAATTGGGCCGATTCATGCATCATGTCGAGGCGCCGTCGCGCTTTTTAAACGCTCGAAGATAACTATTTCTGGGGGGATTACACCAACCCAAACCCCGCATAAGGCAGGAACCGCACCGGGTCGCCTGGTGTGATCTCTTGCGCCACGTCTGGCAACTCGACCAGCCCGGTGGCCCATGACAGCCCCGAAATACGACCGGACCCTTCGGATTTAAACGCCTCGACCCGGCCATCTGCGCCAATGCGCGCGCGCAGGTATTCGCGGCGCCCAGCTTTTTTCTTTTTGGAAAAACCGGCGGGCAGTTGCATCCGCAAAGGCTCCACCCAATCGCCCCCCGCCAGCACCGAAAACGCAGGGCGCGCAAAGATCAGCGTGGTGACAAGGGCGGCGACGGGATTGCCGGGAAGGCCAAACACAGGGGTTCCGTTCCACTGCGCCAGCGCCAAAGGTCGCCCCGGTTTGATCGCAATGCGCCAATGGTGCAGCGATCCGCTGTCTTTCAGCAACGCGGACACGTGATCCTCATCCCCCGCCGATGCCCCGCCCGAGGTCAGGATCACATCGGCGTGCTCGGATCCCTTATCAAAGGCCGCCGCCAGTGCAGCGCGGTCATCCGCC
>DDMF01000144.1:26277-26455 GCA_002340515.1 Rhodobacteraceae bacterium UBA2553
TCCGCCACATGGCCCAAATCGACCGGTTCATATCCCCATGTTTCTGCCAAGGACAAAAGCATTGGTCGGTTGGCGTCATAGGTGCGCGCCACATCCATGGTGCTGCCCGGTGCGGCCAACTCATCGCCAGTGGAGAGCACACCAACCCGAAGGCGCGTATCGGCCGCAACCTCAGCCA
>DDMF01000003.1:0-1209 GCA_002340515.1 Rhodobacteraceae bacterium UBA2553
CTGGCTGTGATCAAAGCCTGTGGGGATGCCTCAAACACATGGCGCGGTGTGCCCGCGGCGGCCCACACAGTCTCAAATGCCATCAATCGCGCATCGAAAAAGGCGCGGATGGGGGACAGATGCCCAATGGGGGCCACTCCGCCAATTGCAAAGCCGGTTTGAGCCCGAATCAAACTCGCATCCGCTTTGCCCAAGGGTTCGCCCGCCAGCTTTTGGGCTTTCTCGCCATCCACTTGATTGCCGCCTGCGGTGAGGAAAAGGATCGCATTCCCGCTGATTTCCCCTTTGAATATTATGGACTTGGCGATCTGATCAATATGACATCCCGCTGCTTGGGCGGCATCTGCGGCCGTATGTGTTCCTTCGGACATCTCCAAGATATCCACTTTGATAGCTGCGGCTTCTAAGGCTGCGCGCACCCGTTTTATGCTCTTTGACATGACGGCCTCTTGTTAAGATCGCGGCCAGCTTAGGGCGTCGCCCACAAAACAAGCAACCTGATTGTCGCAGGGGGCAGAGGATGGTTGACCCGCCCGCACGCCCGGCGCATTTTTGCAACATGAGCAGCACAAACTTCGCCTCCCGCATCACCCGTTCCCCAATTGCCTATGACCCTGATCCGGCACGCGATATTGCCGATCAGTTTGGCGATCTTGGCACCGATCTGCGCCTGGTGTTATCCGGGGCGGCTGGCTGTTCACCTTACCTTAAAGGGCTGATGGATAAGCAGGCGGACTGGCTACGCGAGGCCTTATCGCAAAGCCCAGAGGATGCCTTTGCCGGTGCTATGAAACAGGTTGAAGGCGACAGCGACAGCGCCCTGCGCACGTCATTGCGCATCGCCAAGCAACGCATCGCGCTTTTGACCGGATTGGCCGATCTTGCTGGCGTCTGGAACCTGGAACAGGTTACCGGTGCGCTCACCGACTTTGCGGGACACGCCACTGACACTGCGATGAAATTCCAGGTTGGGCAGGAAATTCGCCGCAACAAGCTGCCGGGTATGAGCGACGACGACATTGCCATCGCGGGCGGTATGGTTGCGCTTGCGATGGGGAAAATGGGCGCGGGCGAGTTGAACTACAGCTCGGATATCGACCTGATCATGCTTTTTGATGACAGTCGTTTTGATGGCGATGATTTCCACGAAGCGCGCGCCAGCCATATTCGTGCCACCCGCCGGATGAGCGCGATGCTGTCAGAGCTGAC
>DDMF01000003.1:1264-3702 GCA_002340515.1 Rhodobacteraceae bacterium UBA2553
GTCTGTGTGGCGATGTCGGCCGCCGAGCGGGATTACGAAGGCCTCGGGCGTACGTGGGAACGCGCGGCCCATATCAAGGCACGCCCCTGTGGGGGTGATCTTGCGGCGGGCGAGGCCTATCTGAAACGTCTGCGGCCCTTTATCTGGCGCAAGCATCTCGATTTTGCAGCCATTCAAGACGCCCATGATATGCGCCTGCGCATCCGCGCGCATAAAGGGCTGCATGGCCGTATCACCCTGCCGGGGCATGACATGAAATTGGGGCGCGGCGGCATTCGGGAGATTGAGTTTTTCACCCAGACCCGGCAGATCATCGCCGGTGGGCGGGATGAAAGCCTGCGTGAGCGTGGCACCGTGCCGGGCTTGGCAGCACTTGCAAAGGCTGGCTGGCTTCCCGATGAAACCGCCGAAATTCTCACGGGGCATTACAGGTTTCACCGAGAAGTGGAGCATCGCGTACAGATGTTTCGCGATGCACAGACGCATAAATTGCCTAGCACTGATGATGAATTTGATCGTTTGGCCCGGATGATGGGCGAGGGGGATACCGCGGCGCTTAAATCCCGGATCTATGACGCCCTGGAAGAGGTTCACGAGGTGACCGAGGGGTTTTTTGCCCCCGAAGATGCCGCAACATCAGCACCCGAACTCACTGAAAATGAAGCGGAAATTGTTGCGAAATGGGAGACATACTCCTGCCTCCGGTCCTCGCGGGCCGTTGAGATCTTTAACCGGCTGAAACCTGACCTTTTGGCGCGCCTTGCGGCTGCCCCACGTCCGCATGATGCCTTGATCCAGTTTGACGGGTTCTTAAAGCGTTTGCCGGCGGGCGTGCAGCTGTTTTCGCTGTTTGAGGCCAATCCATCCTTGGTGGATCTAATTGTCGACATCGCCGCAACGGCCCCCGCACTGGCGGCTTATTTGGGTCATAATGCACAGGTTCTGGACGCGGTGATCGGCGGGGGATTTTTTGAGCCTTGGCCCGGCGCGGACGCACTGCTTCATGGTCTTTCGACCCGTTTGAAGGATGCGCCCGATTACGAGGTAAAACTGGATACAACCCGGCGCTGGATGAAGGAATGGCACTTTCGGATCGGGGTGCATTTTTTGCGGGGGTTGGTGGATGCCCGGGAAGCGGGGCGGCAATATACGGATCTTGCAGATGCGGTGATGTCAGCGCTTTGGCCGGAGGTGGTTGCCAATTTCTCAACCAAACACGGCCCCCCTCCGGGCAAAGGGGCGGTGATTGTTGGGATGGGCAGTCTGGGGGCGCGATCGCTCTCGTCGACCTCTGATCTTGATCTTATTGTGATATATGATGCCCAGGGACAGGACATGTCAGATTGGCGGCGCCCATTGGCCACCAAACCCTATTATGCGCGTTTGACACAGGCCTTTGTAACGGCGGTTTCCGCGCAGATGTCAGAAGGCAGGCTTTACGAAATTGATATGCGTTTGCGCCCCTCGGGACGGCAGGGGCCAGTGGCCACATCCATCGAAAGTTTCAAATCTTATCAGCGGGATGAGGCCTGGACGTGGGAGCATCTGGCCCTGACACGCGCCCGTGTTGTGGCGGGGCCAGCAGATGTGGCGCTGGCTTATGAAATCGCGCGTCAAGAGGTGCTGTGTTTTGATCGTGATCCGGCAAAGGTTATTGCTGACGTTGATGATATGCGTGCCCGGCTGGCCGCCGCAAAGGGGGATGGGCATGGCGCGCTTGAGGCGAAGCTTGGTGTTGGGCATTTGCAGGATGTGGAATTGGTCGCGCAGGCGGCGGCTTTGCTTTCGCCAAATGCAGCGTGCACGCCGGCGGAGCAGATTGCCCAAGGGGTCGCAATTGGCTGGTTCTCTGACGCGCAAGGTCAAGCAATGGCCGCTAGCCNNTAGCCACGACCTAATGTGGCGTATGCAGGCGGCCTCAAAACTACTCAGTGATGCGCCGTTGGATCTTGAGGCTTTGGGGCAGGGCGGGCAGGATCTTTTACTGCGTGAAACTGGTGCTGAAAGCGAAGAGAGCTTGGTGCGTGATTTGGAACATAAAGCAAAATTGGCGGCTAAGGCCATTGAAGAAGTGTTGGCGTGTCCTCCGGTTTTGAAACCATAAAACCGCTTGTGACCCGTCCTTGGAGGAATAGAGATGAATGACGTGATTGCCGAAATCGACAAGCGCGGGCTGATCAAAGACAGCTATTTGATCGACGGCATTCGGATTGAGGAATGCCGGTCTATTTTTCTGGATTGGGCGCTGTTTGAAGACCACGAGATGCCGCAACCTGAAAAGATCAAGCTGTTGCTTTGGACTTACGGAAACGCCGCGCCAGAACATCCGATGACGGCTGTGCTGCAAGCGGCCCTTGAAGCGCCAGAGGGCGAGGCCAAGCGGCGTGGTGGGCGACAAGGGCGATTAGGATAAGGGAGCGGCAGCTGTGCGGACAAGG
>DDMF01000055.1:0-2043 GCA_002340515.1 Rhodobacteraceae bacterium UBA2553
GGGGGCCTCGCATCGCTTACTTTTATCCTAATGGCTTTTATTACTTGTCACTCCTGTCATTTGAGGACCTTGACTTTACTAGATTCAAAACAAGAGCGATTATAAAAGGGTAAATCAATACAATTACAATCAAACTAGCCGTTGGACTAACACCCAACTTATTTAGAATGTAATCCAAGCTTATTGGTTCCAGCACGCGAAAAAAATCTAGGCATATCGCTACAAGAGAAATCCAGGTAATTGCTAAGCCTTCTATATCGTTTTTCATTACTTTTCTCACAAAGTGCTTTTCTACTGTGGCAAGTTTCGAATGATGTTTACAACATCCGCAGCGTTAATATTATCAACATTTACTCCAAGGCCATCTACAACCTCACCAATCATAGACGCCGTGGCCCCATACCCAACGTATGTACCAGCGGCGGCACCAGTCTTAGGACCGAGAAGCCGACCGACAAGTAAAGTGGAACCACCGCTAGAAATTAGGCGGCCAGACAGATAAGCTTTATTTTGTGACACATAATTGAGCAGTTGAGCTCTAATTCGCTCCTTCTCTGCAGGGCTCGAAGCCGAATAGATTTCTCTTATCTTCACAATAGCATCAGAGCCACTTACGCAATGGAGATGACATGCTCCGGCAGCGGCAAGGCTATCTACGATCCCATTAGCTGCATTAAAGGCGGCCTGCACACGCATTTCCAAACCATGTGCTGTAAGTGCACTGTTAACACCAAGCATACCTAATCCGTTCCGACTCGACATTACCATGTTGCCGTTCCAGTGCGCCGCCGCACGATATTCATTAATCGTGTCCATGCCTCTTATGTTATCACCACTCCCGGAACACCCATAACAATGATAGGTTGATCCTCCGACATGCACGGTTCCCATGGGGCCATCTGAGCGATTGCCACCGGCATTTGTTGAGTTCCCGGAGATCCCGTCTTTGAAGGCATTCCAGCTGTCTTTCAGAGATTGTTTGACATCACTCCATGCGTGCCCGTTAGGGTCATTTAAGTTCACAGGATCGTTAAACGAATACGCGTACCTGTTTGTTCCCACCCCCGGCATTGTGACCTCAAACCAATCGGGTTGGATGAACATGGCGAGTTTGGGGTCGTAATAGCGCGCGTTGAGGAATTGCAGGCCGCTGTCATCATCAAACCACTCGCCCATTGCCGCGTCAGGGGATTGCCTTCAATCCCCGAGAGCGGGGTAAAGCCTTTGGTTTCCGGCGTGTGGTCGGGTTTGCGGACGTACTCGATCTCTTCACCGAAGGGTTTGTAAAGCGAGTGCTTCTCTGCCTCGCCCGCGCCATTGGTGATTGCACGCACGGATCCCAGCCCCATTACAGACAGCGCCATCCACATAAAATCCACCATCACCCACATTTCCACGTGAAGGGCGTGGCGAAACCTCGTATTGAACCCCTATGACCTCGCAATTGCCCATCCATGACGCCATCCCTGCCCTTTTGGCCGCGTTGAAGGACGCTGGGCGCGCGGTGTTGATGGCCCCTCCCGGTGCGGGGAAAACCACTGTGGTTCCGCTTGAAATGTTATCGGCGGGCGTCTTTGACGGGCGTCTTTTGATGTTGGAGCCACGCCGTTTGGCGGCACGCACCGCGGCTGAACGCATGGCGCAGACCTTGGGGGAACGGGCGGGTGACACCGTTGGCTACCGCATTCGCGGCGAGGCGAAAGTGTCAAAGGCGACACGCATTGAGGTGGTCACCGAAGGCATCCTGACGCGCATGTTGCAATCCGACCCGTCGCTTGAGGGCGTGGGGGCGGTGATCTTTGACGAATTCCACGAACGCTCCCTGACCGCTGACCTTGGGCTCGCGCTGACCTGGGAGGCGATCGGCGCGTTGCGGGGTGATCTGAAACTGGTGGTGATGTCCGCCACCTTAGACGCCGAACCGGTCGCGAAGCTGCTGGATGACGCGCCAATTGTACGCTCAGACGGGCGGGCCTTTCCGGTGGAAACCCGCCATCTGGAACGTGCTTTACCCAAGGGCGCGCGGGTGCCTGAGGCGACGGC
>DDMF01000055.1:2049-2377 GCA_002340515.1 Rhodobacteraceae bacterium UBA2553
TGGCGTCTTGGTGTTCCTGCCCGGCGAAGGGGAAATTCGCCGCTGTGAAAGCGCGTTAAAGGCGCGACTGCCCAAGGGTTGCCACCTGCATCCGCTTTACGGCGCGATGGAGTTTTCCGCGCAGCGCGCCGCCATCGCCCCCGCCAAAATCGGGCGCAAAATTGTGCTGGCCACCGCGATTGCCGAGACATCTTTGACTATTCAGGACATCCGCGTGGTGGTCGATGCGGGTCTGGCGCGCCGGGCGCGGTTTGATCCGGGGTCGGGCATGTCACGGCTGGTCACAGAACGGGTGTCCAAAGCTGAGGCCACGCAACGGCAAGGCCGG
>DDMF01000055.1:2442-3801 GCA_002340515.1 Rhodobacteraceae bacterium UBA2553
GCTCTGGACACGCGGTGAAGAGGGTGGATTGCCCCCTTTCCCGCCTGCTGAAATTGAGACTGCTGATCTGGCGCCTTTGGCGTTGGAGCTTGCGGCGTGGGGATCATCGGACGGGTCTGATCTGGCGTTTCTGACCCCGCCCAATGCGGGCGTTTTAGGCGAAGCACAGGCGCTGTTGATGGCACTTGGGGCGCTGGCCAAAGACGGAAGCATCACCAAACACGGGCGACAGCTTGCCCGCTTACCCATGCATCCGCGCCTTGGCCATATGATGGTGATGGCGGGGCGGGCGGCGGCCNNCCCCCTGCCGCGCGGTGTTGATCTGGACCTGACCCTGCGGCTTGAAGCGATCCGCGACCCGAAGGGGTTTGCCAACCGGCGCGGGATCAACGCCAATCGCGGCGGGGTCGACCGCATCCGGGCTGAGATGAAACGCATCGCGCGCATGGTGGACACAAAGGGCACGTTGGGCGGTGACTTAACGGATGCGCAAATGGCCGCCCTTGCCTATCCCGACCGTATCGGGATGCGCCGCCCCGGCGACATGCCCCGGTTCGTTTTGTCCGGCGGCAAAGGTTGTGTGATGGGTGAGGACACCCCGCTTGCAAACGCCCGACTGATTGTGGTCACGGATACGGACGGCAACCCGCGCGAGGCCAAAGTCCGCCAAGCGGTGCAGATTTCCGACGGCGAGCTGCGCGCGCTCTTCGCTGATCAAATCTCATGGCAAGACGCCTGCGTCTGGTCCAAACGGGACGGGCGCGTGGTGGCCCGCCAGCAGGAACGGTTGGGCGCTTTGGTGCTGGAAGATCGCATCTGGAAAGACGTGCCATCTGATGCCGTGGCCCGCGCCATGCTGGACGGCGTGCGGGAGTTGGGACTGAAACTGAGCGATGCGGCAAAGCGATTTGTGGCGCGGGTGGAATTGGTGCGTGAGGGCGGCGTGGACTTGCCGGATATGTCTGATGGCGCGCTCATGGACAGTCTTGAGGATTGGTTGCTGCCACATATTAGGGGTGTAAAAACCACCGCCGATTGGAAGAAATTCGACGCGTTAGAAGCGCTGCGCGGACGGCTGGACTGGAACGCGATGCAGGCGCTGGACCAAGCCTCGCCTGCGCATTTCACCACCCCGTTGGGGCGCAAGGTGCCGATTGATTATTCCGGCGATCACCCCGAGATCGAAATCCGCCTGCAGGAGCTGTTTGGGGTCAAGCGTCATCCGATGGTGGGGCGCACGCCGCTGCGGGTGACCTTGCTGTCACCGGGTCGAAAACCAGTTCAAACCACTCTGGATATCCCCGGCTTTTGGGCAAGTTCTTATGCGGATGTGCGCAAAGATATGCGCGGGCGGTATCC
>DDMF01000055.1:3815-4998 GCA_002340515.1 Rhodobacteraceae bacterium UBA2553
CCCGACACAGGCGGATCCGACGTTGCGCGCCAAACCGCGAAAACGGTGAAAAAGTGGGAAACTGGCGACAAAACCTGCAAAATATGGGTCTTTTTGGCCATTTATCGCGATTTTGTGAGTGTTTTCCGGGGGGCGTGGGGTTGTAACGCGCCAGATAAACCCTTTATTTACCCAAGAGCACAATAATTAACCCTAATAATGCATCAACGCGACAGGCCCGTTTAAGTCCAATGCCACCCATTTTTCAATTCGCTTGGGAAGAGCTGGTCTCTCCCCTGTTCCGCCGCCCGTTCCATGAACAGGTGGCCGCACTTTGCTATCGCGGTAAGGGTGCGGAAAAAGAGGTGTTGTTGATCACATCGCGCGATACCGGGCGTTGGATCTTGCCAAAAGGCTGGCCGATGGAAGGTAAAAACAGCGCGGAGGCCGCCGCCCAAGAAGCTTGGGAAGAGGCTGGCGTTGTGAATGGCAAGCCAAAACCAGACCCGATTGGCGCGTTCACCTATGACAAAGAGCTGGACAATGGTGCCATGGCGCGCTGTTCCACCAAGGTGTTTCCCTTGCGCGTCAAAGAGATGGCGGATGAGTTCCCCGAAGCTTGCGAGCGGACACGCACATGGGTTGCGCCGGATCAGGCCGCAAAAATGGTCAATGAACCTGGGTTGAAAAAGCTGCTGCGCAGTTTCTAAACCCCATAATCCCCTTCGAATCTGTTGCAATCTTGGCCCTGACGCGCTAGCGCGTGCAGGGAATTGTAACGTCTGTATGACGGTGGTTTTTCGCCTTTGGGCGGTGCCCCGGATCCGCGGACAAAGACGCGCCACCAAGGGTGGCATTTGGTCTGTGATTTGGTCAATGACCAAGGGCCACCACGAAGGGGACTGACGCGATGGCAGGTGAACCAAACGGCAGCCAGTGGAAGACACTGGACAAGGATCTCAACCGGATCAGCCAAGTTGAATACGCGGCGCAATATATCGCGCGGCCAATGGTCGGGCTGGGGGTTGCGCTGGCGTTCATCGTGATTGCGGCCCTTGGGGCGGCGGTGTTTTTCGGCGGCTCGCCCACCTCGTTGATTGTGGTCACGGCGGCGGCGTTTGGCGCCTATATGGCGATCAATATTGGCGCCAATGATGTGGCCAACAACATGGGTCCGGCGGTGGGCGCCAATGCGCTGACCATG
>DDMF01000148.1 GCA_002340515.1 Rhodobacteraceae bacterium UBA2553
AAACAAGGGGCGGTTCATAGCCCGTACACTCTGTGTCTATCTTCGAGAATTGACACGTATCTATCCGGCCAAAACTCTTCCAGAAATGACCCCTCCTAACGAAGTAGAAATGTGGGCGCGTGAGTTGAAAGTTGAGCGTTCCGACATGGAAACTGCTGCACAGGTCTTGGGGCAGATGCATGACAAGACCAAAGTGCCGCCCAAAACCCTCGCCATTGATTTGTCAGAGGTCAACCTGCAAGCCATGCGTTTGGAAATATTGAATTTTGAACATGCGACGATGAACAAAGCCCTTTTGGATGGGGCGACACTCGTTGGAACGAAACTCAATGAGGCGTTGCTCATAAGGGCGAAACTCATTGGGGCGGAACTCAACCAAGCGAAACTCACTGGGGCGAATCTCTATGAAGCGGATCTCAGGACCACCCACACCATGGGTTTGGCCTTGAGGTCTTCTAATCTTTCTAAAGTTCCGAATGTTGGAGGTTTTATCTCACAAGCTTTTGGCGATGCCTCTGTGATTTTGCCGGACGATGTGGGTTTTCCCGATGACCGATGGCCAGATACCGTACTGAATGACGAAACCTATGAGACGGAATGGCTCCACTTCAAAAAAGACCCCTCATCCTACGTCCCGCCCCAACACCGCGACGACTAACCATTCCCCCTTCCCCTGCCCGGCCCACTCTGGCATATGGGGCCTGCATAATCGGTGCATATATAAGGAATGAAACATGCATGATATTCGCCTGATCCGTGACAACCCTGATGCGTTCGATGCTGGCATGGCCCGTCGGGGCCTGGCGGCTTTGTCGGGCGAGATCCTGTCCTTGGACGAAGCCCGCCGCACCGCGATCCTTGCCGCGGAAACCGCACAGGCCGAGGCCAACAAGGCGGCGAAATCTGTGGGGGCAGCTAAGGCGTCCGGCGATGAGGCGGAATTCCAACGCCTTCGTGCGCTTGTGGGCGAGAAAAAGGCCGAGATTGCCACGCTCAATGACCAAGCTAAAGAGCTGGACGTGAAGCTGACAGACATGCTCATGGGTCTGCCAAATATTCCCGGCGCCGACATCCCTGATGGTGCGGATGAAGACGACAATGTGGAAATCCGCAGCTGGGGTACGCCCGCGCCGCTCCCCTTCAAAGCGCTGGAGCATTACGAGCTTCCGGCCGTGAAATCCGGCATGGATTTTGAAACCGCCGCCAAATTGTCCGGCTCGCGCTTTATGGTGCTGTCGGGCGCTGTGGCGCGCACCCACCGGGCGCTGGCACAATTCATGCTCGACGTGCACACCGAGGAAAACGGCCTGACCGAAGCCTGGACGCCTGTGCTGGTCAAAGAAGAGATGATGTATGGCACCGGGCAATTGCCGAAATTTGGCGAAGACAGCTATCAGACCACCAATGGCTGGTGGCTGGTGCCGACCGCCGAGGTCACGCTGACCAATATCGTCAATGGCGCCACGGTCGAAGACAGCTATCTGCCGCGCCGCTATGTGGCCCACACCCAATGTTTTCGATCTGAGGCGGGTTCCGCGGGGCGTGACACCGCCGGCATGCTGCGCCAGCACCAGTTTGAAAAGGTCGAAATGGTCTCGATCACTCGGCCCGAAGACTCAGAGGCGGAACATCAACGCATGACCCGCTGCGCCGAAGATATACTCGAACGGCTTGGGCTGGCCTATCGCACCGTTGTCCTTTGCACTGGCGATCTGGGCTTTGGCATGAAACGAACCCATGACATCGAAGTCTGGTTGCCCGGCCAAAATGCCTATCGTGAAATCAGTTCCGTCTCGCTGGCTGGCGACTTCCAAGCCCGCCGCATGAACGCGCGCTATAAACCCGCGGATGGGGGCAAACCGCAATTTGTGCACACACTGAATGGCTCCGGTCTGGCCGTCGGTCGCGCGCTGATTGCTGTGCTGGAAAATGGCCAGCAAGAGGATGGATCCGTGACCCTGCCCGAGGCGCTGCACCCCTATCTGCGCGGCAAAACGCGGATCACTGCGGATGGTGAAATCGTCTAATCGCCACACCCTTAATACACAAAAGCCCAGCCTCCTCAGCTGGGCTTTTTTCTTGTCACAAATATCCCAGGGTGAGCGCGAAGCGCGAGGGGCAGAGCCCCTACCCCTTCATCCTAATGCCACCCCCTGACGCCCCGCCAAATCCACAAAATACTGCCACGCCACCCGGCCTGATCGTGCCCCACGTGTGGCCTGCCATTCGATTGCTTCGGCCCGCAGGGATTCATCGTCAAGCACCACCCCATGGGCATCACAATAGCCGCGGATCATCGCGAGGTATTGGTCTTGATCACAAGGATGAAAGCCCAGCCACAGACCAAAGCGGTCGGACAAAGACACTTTTTCCTCAACCGCTTCCGACGGGTTGATCGCCGATCCCCGCTCGTTCTCAATCATATCACGCGGCATCAGGTGGCGCCGGTTTGAGGTGGCGTAGAACACTACATTTTCCGGCCGCCCTTCGATCCCCCCATCCAGCACCGCCTTCAGCGATTTATAATGCTGGTCATCATGGCTAAAGCTAAGGTCGTCGCAGAACAGCAGGAACCGATGCTGCGAGCCGCGCAAAAGCGACAAAAGACGGGTGACAGAGGGCAGATCTTCGCGCTGCAGCTCCACCACTTTCAATGCCTCGCCCTGGTTCAGCACTTCCGCATGCACCGCTTTGACAAGGCTGGATTTCCCCATCCCCCGCGCGCCCCACAAAAGCGCGTTGTTGGCAGGCAGGCCTTTGGCAAATTGCAGGGTGTTTTTCAAAAGCGTGTCGCGCGAGCGGTCCACACCAATCAAGAGATCAATATCGACCCGGCTAACATTCGGCACCGGTTCCAAACGGTCTGGGGAAACATGCCAAACAAAGGCGTCTGCGCCATCGAAATCAGGGGCATTCATAGGCGCGGGCGACATGCGCTCCAGCGCGTCTGCGATGCGGATGAGTGCGTCTTGGTCCATGGTCCTGCCCCGTTTATTAAGTTCCGTTTTTGGTTAGACGGAATGGCCGTGGCTTGCAAGAATTCAGACTATTTTGTCCTGTCTGATACGAAAAAGCGCGCCCCAAGGGACGCGCTTTTCTTGTAGGTCTAAGGTGGGAACTATTTACCCGCCTCACCATCTTCTTCGTCAAACTCCGCCATCAGCTCATCTTCGTCGGCTTCGGCCTCATCCTCGTCTTCATCATCCTCAAACCACAGCCCTTCGGCGCGCAGCTTGGCTTCGCGTTTTTTCTCAACGCGACCCACAAGGAAGATCGACACTTCGTAAAGACCGTAGACCACCACAAACAGAATGACCTGCGTGATCACATCTGGCGGGGTCACAAGCGCGGCCAGCACCAGAATGCCAACCACCGCGTATTTGCGCATTTCGCCCAAGCCTTTGGCAGACACAAGTCCGGCTTTGCCCATCAGGGTCAACAGCACGGGAAGCTGGAAACAAAGGCCAAAGGCGACGATAAACTTGATGGTCAGGCGCAAGTATTCCTGCACAGAACCTTGGAAATCAATCGATGCAGCGACGCTTGTTTCGCCAACGGTTCCGGTTTGCTGAAAGCCCAGAAAGAAGTCAAAAGCGAGCGGCATCACCACGTAAAAGGCAAAGCTTGCACCTAGTAAAAACATCACCGGGGAGGCGATCATAAAGGGCAAAAAGGCTGATTTTTCAGATTTATACAGGCCCGGCGCTACAAAGCGCCACAATTGATAACTGATGTAAGGAAACGACAGAACCAACCCGCCGAAAAGCGAGATCGAGACCGCGACAAAGAAGCCCTCTTGCAGCTTGATCAGGATCAATCCGCAATCCGGCTGGCCACGTTCCGCCATGGTTGAACACAGCGGTTCGGTCAGGAAATTAAAGATCGGGTTCCACACGGTGAAACAGATGATCATACCGATGATAAACGCCACGGCGACATGCATCAGCCGGGTGCGCAATTCAGCCAAATGTTCAATCAGCGGGGCAGAGCTGTCTTCGATGTCGTCGGTTTTGGTCATGCGTCAGGTGCTTTCGGGGCCGATTTAGCAGCGGCTTTTTTCGCAGTTGTCTTTGCTGGAGCTTTTGGGGCTGGCGTTTTTGCGGCCGGAGTCTTTGGGGCCGGGGTTTTCTTAGCGGGTGCCTTTTTTGCCGGGGTCGCTTTTGCAGCAGCTTTCTTAGCTACTGGTTTTTTGGCGACGGGCGCTTTGGTGGCTTTTGCTTTCGCCGTAACCGTCTTTGCAGCCGCCCCTTTACCTGTCGATTTCTTCACAGGCGGGGATTTCTTAGCCGTCGTTTTCGCAGGCGCGGCCGCATCCGCAGCCTCAGTTGCCGCCTCAACGGCCTTACGATCCGTTGCGGCCTTGGCGGTTGCGGCGTGAATTTTGCGGGCAACCTCGGCGCGCTCTTCCGACAGCTCAGGGGTTTTGGTGGCGGCGTCCGCAGCTTTTTGATCGCGAAGCGCCTTGGCCGGGTCCCATTTTTCAAACCCTTCGGCTGCTTTGTTCAGCGCATCCAGCCCCATTCCTTTTGGATTGGTGGCGGATTTCAATGTGCTGGCGATGTCTTTTGCACCGGAACTGTCCGCTGCCTCATTCATCGCCTGAGAAAACTCACGCGCCATGCTGCGCGCACGTGCGGTAAAGCGCCCCAACGTGCGAAACATGCCGGGCAAATCTTTTGGCCCAACCACAATCAGGGCCACAACCCCAATTACCAGAAGCTCGGTAAACCCGATATCAAACATGGGCAGCGCCCCCTGAGAAAAGCGTTTTCGCGAAAATATGCGGGGATGATTCTAAGATCAGCCCGCAAGGCGGTCATGTCGCGAGGCGGCTTACGCCTTTTCTTTGTCTTCCTCGGGGGTGACGTCTTTTGCAGCATCCGCCGCATCAGCCGCTTGATCTTCAATCTCTTGTTTGCCGTCATCCACGCCTTTTTTGAACGCGGTGATGCCTTTGCCAACTTCGCCCATCAAGGATGAGATTTTGCCCCGGCCAAACAGAACCAGAACCACAACAGCGATCAGAAGAAGGCCCGGAAGGCCGATATTATTGAGCATTGGTGTCTCCCTCAGCGGACGGGCAGCGCCGTCCATAACTCATTCAGGTCAGATATGTATTCTTTCACGGGGGATTTTCAAAGCCCGAAAGCGAAATTCTCTGCGACAAATGATGTTTGGCGCGTGTTTCGCGGCAGGTTCAGGCTTTCTTACTGAGTGAGCCCGCCAAAAAGGCCCGAATTGCGTCGGTCACAATCTCTGGCTGTTCGATGGTCGACGAGTGGCCCGCGCGGGGGATGGGGATCAAGTCGGACCCGGCGATCGCTGCGTGCATCCGGTCTGATTTGTCGGGTGTCGTGGCGACGTCCTCTTCCCCCACCATGATGAGTGTGGGCAGGGAGATGCGTGACAGCTCTTCATAGACACCGGCGCGTTCAATCACCCCGCGCACCGCGCGTGTGACGCCATGCCGGTCGCCTTTGGCAATTGCCTTGCGCCATCGTTTCCGCTCCGCCGCCTTTGTGTCATCGTTCAGAAACGACTGGCTGAACATGATGGGCATCACTTTGCCCACGACCACGCCCAGGCCGAACCAACGGGCGACCAAGTTCAAAAAACCGTAACGCGCGTGATTTTCTTTGGGTTCCGGGTCGGCGGTGGTCTCAATCAGGGTAAGGGATTTCAAAAGCTCTGGTTTGTGGATCGCAAGGCGCATGCCGACAAAGCCGCCCATCGACAGGCCGACAAAATGGCAAGGCTCAATCTTCAGTTCTGTAATCAATGCCGCCGCATCCTCGGCCAGCGTGTCCATGTCATAGCCCGTGTCACTGACCGCGCTTTTGCCCTGTCCACGATGATCAAAAGTGATGCAGCGGTATTGAGATTTCAGGGCCGCCACTTGTGCCTCAAACATCTCGCCACTGAACAACAGCCCATGGGAAAACACGATGATTTCCGGCCCGGCGCCTTCATCGCTGTAGTATAGCTTATGACCGTTGAGAGTGAGGTAAGGCATGAGGTTTCCTTCCCATGATCATCCGTGGTTGGGCCATTATGTCATGGCATAACACGAGATCAGCAGGTTGGACACATATCATCGCAAAACACAAAGCACCTGTCGCGTCGAATGGCAATCCACAACGGCGTGCCAGCCTTCGGCAAAAACACCGAGGGGACCGAAGCGGTGAGTTTGGAGCCATTCTCCATCACAAAATCCACCAGGCTTTCTTTGCCAATGAACCGCGCACGCGCCACTTCGCCCCGCGCCCAAACACCATGTGCAGGCGTCGGGGACGGGCCTTTGCCATCGCGATCAAAGTCGATTTTCAGATGCTGCGGGCGGATCACAATGTCCACTTTGGTGCCATCGGGCATGCCGGGCGTTAGAAACTGGCCAAAGGCGGTTTCGGTCAGCGCGCCGTTCACCTCGCCAGAGATTATATTGATATCTGAAAAAAAACCGGCGGCTTTTTTATCCACCGGCGCGTTGTAGATGTTATATGGCGCGCCGCGTTGCACAATTTCACCGTCGCGCATCAGGGCAATTTCATCGGCCATGCGCATCGCTTCTTCGGGCTCATGGGTGACCAGAACCACCGCGGTGCCCTCTTCTTTCAGGATCGCGAGGGTTTCATCGCGGATGCCGTCACGCAGGCGGTTATCAAGACCTGAGAACGGCTCGTCCATCAGCATGATCGAAGGGCGCGGCGCCAAAGCACGGGCCAAAGCGACCCGTTGCTGTTCGCCGCCCGACAGTTCATGCGGGAATTTGTCGATGAAACGCGCCAGCCCCACTTTGTCCAAAAGCTCCTGCACGCGCAGGCGTTTTTCGGTGCGTGATCCTTTAAGGCCAAAACCCACATTGTCCGCCACCGACAGATGCGGAAACAGCGCAAAATCCTGAAACATCAACCCGATATGGCGTTTTTCTGGGGGGACAAACACGCCCGGCCCCGCAACCATATTGCCATCAATCCAAACCTCACCGCCGTCTTGCTGATCCACACCCGCAATAATACGCAGGGTGGTGGATTTACCGCAGCCCGATGGCCCCAGCAAACAGGTCACTTGCCCGGCCCGTAAGGTCAGCGAAATCCCACGCACCACCCGCTGCCCGCCGAATTGACGTTCCAGGTTGCGGATCTCAAGCCGCGCCTTTTGCAGGGTGCTGTCCAACATGAGAGACCTTTCCAGACGGTTATTTCCGATGATTTACATCAGGCTTTGACCGAGATAGCAGCCCGCCCGCGCGCCCGCAAGCCAATCCCCCTCGCAAACGACATGCCAATTGTCGTAAACCTGCGCGCAGGGCCCGCAAACACCGCCCAAGTTGAACAAAACTTTTAGACGAGGGCCACATGCGCCTGCTTATTTCCTTTGCCGCCCTGCTGATGTCTGTGGTCTTGTTACAGCTAAGCTCCGGTGGTGTGGGGCCGCTGGACGCGCTGTCCGGATTAAAGCTGGGCTTTAGCAAAGCGGAAATTGGCCTGTTGGGGTCAGCGCATTTTATCGGGTTTTTCATTGGCTGCTGGTGGTCGCCGCGATTGATGGGGGCCGTGGGCCATTCGCGCGCTTTTGCGGTGTTCACAGCCTTGGGCGCAATCGGATTGCTTGCGCATATGTTGTGGATCGACCCGATCGCTTGGGCGGCGATGCGCATTGCGTCGGGCCTATGCGTGGCCGGGGCCTATACGGTGATCGAGGCGTGGATGAACGCAAAAATCACCAATGAAACAAGGGGCCGCGCCATGGGCGGCTACCGTGCCGTTGATATGGGCGGATCCTTGGCGGCCCAGCTGCTGATCGGCGTGCTCACCCCGGCCCACTATGTCAGCTACAATTTGCTTGCGCTGATTTGCTGCGCCGCGATCCTGCCGCTCACCATGACGCGCGCCAGCCAGCCAGAGATCCCATCTGCGCCGCGTCTGCGCCCGGGGCTGGCCTGGACACGCTCCCCCCTGGCGGCGGCCG
>DDMF01000056.1:0-3084 GCA_002340515.1 Rhodobacteraceae bacterium UBA2553
CAAACTGGGGGCGGTTCAGGGGTTGGTTCTATCTCAGCACGATCCTGGACGATTACAGCCGCTACATCATCACCTGGAAGCTTTGTACCGGCATGGCTGCATCGGATGTTCAGGACACGTTGAACCAAGCTCTGGAAGCAACAGGGCTGGATCAGGCAAATGTGGTGCATCGTCCCCGCCTGCTGTCCGACAACGGACCATGCTACATCTCCGGAGATCTAGCCAAATACTTACAAGATAAAGGCATGACGCACACACGCGGCGCGCCTTATCATCCGCAAACACAGGGCAAGATCGAGCGATGGCACCAGACGTTGAAGAACCGCATTCTGCTGGAAAACTACTTCTTGCCCGGTGATCTCGAAGCGCACATCGCGGCCTTCGTGGGACATTATAACCACCAGCGTTACCACGAGAGCCTGAACAACGTCACACCCGCCGATATTTACACAGGCAGAGGCCACACAATCCTGCTTGAACGGGAGAAGACAAAAAGGAGGACCATGAAGCTAAGGCGCTTGCAGCACGCTAAGTCCGCTGCTTAAATAAACCCAGATGAGCGATGACTCCTCAAAGTCAAAACGCCTTCTGTCTCAAATTATATGATGACGGACAGTGTACAGCGACTTGGTGCTGATCCCCAGCCGTTCCGCCACCTCGCTGACCGCATATCCACGCTCAACAACCTGCGCCACAGCTTCCTGTTTGAACTCGTCCGTAAACCGTATTCCCTTGTTCATATTCGTCTCTCCTTGGTTCCAAAACTACCAAGCAAAGCGTCTACAAATCTAGGGGCACCTCAGGGAGACAGATATGAAAAGGGAATTCGAGTTACGGAGAGTTTCAACAGGAAGCTGTGTTGCAAGTTGTTGAAGGTGGAGGTGTGGTCAGCGTAGTTGGTGAGCGTTTGGGGACCGAAATGGCAATCAAATGATTAGCAAAAGTAGGGATCGTCCCCCCAGTAAGTAATCTAGCCAGCACAAGTTGCTAACGAAATCTCACGAGCTTCCAAAGCATAAAGATCTACGAACAGTAAGGAATATGTTTCGTGCAGTTTTGCCGGAATGTCGCATTCCATTTTGTTTTTCGTGTGTGCAGCAAAGCACGATATTAGTACAAATTTAATTGATTACGATATAGAGAAGGCGGGGTCACCCGCAGCGGCGAGGTTGCACGCGGCGTGCACCTCATAAGCGCCGGTTTGGCGCATCACATCTGCGACGTTTTCTGAGCTCAACCCGCAGCCGGGCATGACGGACAATGCGCCACCCGCGCGGGTCATCATCTGTTTGATCATCGCAGCCCCTTCGGGGGCGGTGGGTTTGGCACCAGAGGTCAGCACGCGATCAAACCCCAGTAAAACCGCCTGATCCAGCGCCAAAAAAGGGTCGGGCACCACGTCGATCACCCGGTGCAGGGTTTTGCCAAGGGGGCCTGATGCCTCAACCAATTTGGCCAGCATTGGCAGGTTTAAGCTGTCATCGTCAGCTTGCGCACCGAGCACGACACCGGCCAATCCAGCGTCGCGGGCGGTTGCGATATCGAGCAGCATTATCTCGGTTTCAGCGTCTGAGAAGTGAAATAATCCACAGCGCGGGCGGATCATCGCGTAACAGGGGATGGGCAATGAACTCGCGGCCTGCATCAATCCCGCCGAGGGTGTCAGACCACCTTCGGACAAAGACGAACACAGTTCCACCCGGCCTGCACCGCCCTGCATCGCGGCCACAGCCCCGGCCAATGTATCCACGCAGACTTCGAGCATTTTGATCCCCTTTGTGGGGGATGTGACCGTGGATGGGATGCGAAGGCAAGGAATTCTTTGCGGTTACTCAGCCGGTTGCGCGACGCCGCCACCTTTGGGTTGGTCGATCAGGTAATCGGTGGCCATCGCGCCGATCCACATGCACAGCAGGGCCAGCCAAGCGGTGGCGACAAAGATTGACCCGCCGGTCACACCCGCGCCAATCGCACAGCCGCCGGCGAGCATGCCGCCAAAGCCCATCAGCACAGCCCCGGTCATGGAGCGGCGCATCACAGCCTCGCCCTCATACCCCTGAAACTTGAACTCCCCTGCCAGATGACTGGCAGAAAAGGCGCCGATGACCACGCCGGGGATCAGGCCCACGTCGAATTCCAACACGGGGTTGGGGGTCAGGAAAAACATCAATGTGTTGGCAGACGGCCCGGTGAAGGTGGCCGAGGTCACGGTGACTGGGTCAAACGCGGCTTGGCTAAGCTGAAACGTCAGCACCCAACCCAGAGCCACTGCAAAACCCACGCCCGAGCCAAAGATCAACCGTTTGGCCCCCAGATTTGACCGCCGCGCAAGGTAAAGCGCCAGCACCGCAATCGTCAGCCCCATGGCAAAGCCGAACCATTCCGGCAAGCCCAACAGCGTGAGCAGGTTCACATTGGTGCCGCCTTTGGTCATCCAAAGTGACGCGAGATAGGTGCGGAAATCAGCCAGATAGCCATGAAGGCTCATCTGCGCGACAATCGCCATCAACATGCCCGACATGACTGATCGCAGATTGCCGGTGGAGGCGAGCACCAAAAGCCGACCAGAACAGCCGCGCGCCAGCACCATGCCAACGCCGAAAATCAACCCGCCAATGATCGCCCCAGACCAGCTTCCGGTCACGGCCATCATCCGCGCGTCTTCGGTGCGCAAAAGCCCCAGAAGTGCGGCGCCCTGCACCCAGACCAGCGCGGTTGAGAAGGTCAAAAGCCAAATCGCGACGGAGTTTGACATGGTGCGCCGGGCAAATTCCACCGTCGCCGCCCGCAGACAAAACCGTGATCGCTGCGCTGCAAAGCCAAAGACAATCCCGGTGATCAGACCGAAAAGCGCCGCCGTAGGGCTTTCACCTATACGTTCAATCAGAGGGACAATATCCATGACGGCTCCTCGGGTGGTCGTTGCGTGGTTTGCGGCGCACTATGCCTGCATGCACGAAAGCACACCTTGACCTATATCATATAAGTATCGCGTTAAGTGAATGTGTTTTATGTTGGTGTTAAGTATTCAACAGGCGTAAAGCGAAGGGATGAGACATACGACCCTGACCCTTGATGAGGCCC
>DDMF01000056.1:3111-5040 GCA_002340515.1 Rhodobacteraceae bacterium UBA2553
CCCGCGCGCTGCCGTTTTGGCGGCGCCCCGTTTTTTTACTGTTGTTGATGACGGCGGCGATGCCGCTTGCGTTTTCCACCTGGCTTGCGCTGCTAAATAACTTTGTGATCGGCGAGGCGGGGTTCACCGGCGTAGAAATCGGCTGGCTGCATACGGTGCGCGAGATTCCGGGGTTTCTGGCCATTGGGGTGATTGCCCTGATTATCTTGATGCGCGAACAGACGCTGGCGGTGGCATCCTTGGCTTTGCTGGGTTCGGCCACGGCAGTGACGGCGTGGTTCCCGTCGTTTTCGGGCATCCTGATTATCACGATGCTCAGTTCGGTTGGCTTTCACTATTATGAAACCGTGAACCAATCGCTGCAGTTGCAGTGGATCAAAAAGGACCGCGCGCCGCAAATGCTGGGCTGGATCACGGCGGTTGGGTCGGGCGCGTCGCTGCTGGCGTACGGGCTGTTGGTGCTGACATGGAAGACGCTAGAGCTGAGCTATAACAGTGTTTATCTGGTGTCTGGCGGGCTGACCGTCGCGATCGCTGTGTTTTGCTGGTTTGCCTATCCGAAATTCGAAAGCCCGGAACCGCAACTGAAAACCTTTGTGCTGCGCAAACGATACTGGCTTTACTATGCGCTGCAATTCATGGCCGGCGCCCGGCGTCAGATTTTCACGGTCTTTGCGGCCTTTATGATGGTCGAACGCTTTGGGTTCGAGGTGCACGAAGTCACCGCGCTGTTCCTCATCAACTATATGGCCAATATGCTGTTTGCCCCCTTGATGGGCAAAGCGGTGGCTAAATGGGGGGAGCGGCGCGCGCTGGTGTTCGAATATGTGGGGCTGATCGGCGTGTTTCTTGCCTATGGTGGGATCTACTTCTTTGGTTGGGGTGTGATGCTGGCGGCGGCTCTTTATGTGATTGATCATCTGTTCTTCGCACTCGCGTTTGCACTGAAGACCTATTTTCAGAAAATCGCCGACCCGCAGGACATCGCGCCCACAGCGGCTGTGGCCTTTACCATCAATCATATCGTGGCGGTGTTCCTGCCGGTGCTGCTGGGCTATCTTTGGGTGGTGTCACCCGGCGCGGTGTTTGGGCTTGCGGCCGCCATGGCCTGCGTCTCGCTTGCCCTTGCGCTGATGATCCCACGCCACCCGGATAAGGGTCACGAGACCGTGTTTTCCCGCCCCCTTGCGCAACTGGCCGAGTAACCCCAAATCTTTGCCAAACGGAGGATCCGCAATGCTTTTTGGTAAATCGAAGAAATCAACCTTGGTGACACAAGAGGATGCGCTTGCCGGTCGCCACGCCTCGGTGCTGACCCCAGCCGTGCACCATGTCTTTGGTCATGCACTGACAATGGACGTGCCAGATGGGTTTGAGGTCGCGGTGTTCGGCATGGGGTGTTATTGGGGCGTGGAGCGGATTTTCTGGCAACAGCCCGGCGTCTGGTTGACCATGGTCGGCAACGCAGGCGGATATTCCACCCATCCCACCTATGAAGAGGTCTGTACCGGCCAAACCGGCCACACCGAAGCGGTGCGCGTGGTCTATGACCCGGCGCTCACCAGCTTTGACGCGCTACTTAAGGTGTTTTGGGAAAACCACGATCCGACCCAAGGGATGCGTCAGGGGAATGACACAGGCACGCAATACCGCTCGGCCATTTATGCCAGTGACGCGGACCAGCTCGCGGCCGCGCAGGGGTTTGGCCCGATCACGACGGAGATCAAACTGGTGGACGTGTTTTATCCCGCCGAAGCCTATCACCAGCAATATCTGTCGAAAAACCCGGCCGGTTATTGCGGGATTGGTGGCACGGGTGTGACCTGCCCGATCGGCACCGGCGCCTGATTCAAGACAAAATTTGCCGCCAATGACCAACCCACGCGGTGGTTTTGGCCTTTGGCGGCGGTGGCCTCGCTTTGCTCGGCC
>DDMF01000118.1:0-7758 GCA_002340515.1 Rhodobacteraceae bacterium UBA2553
CATGAGCCGCGCCCAGAGGCTGGATTGGGCGAGAACACCACCATCGCAATCATCGCCACGGACGCGGACCTCACTCAAGCGCAGGCCAAACGTTTGGCCACCGCCGCCCATGATGGGATGGCGCGGGCCATTCATCCCAGCCACACACCGTTTGATGGAGATTTGATTTTTGCGGCCGCCACGGGGAAAATTCCCCTGCCCGACCCTGGATTTGACGCGCTTCGGCTGGGGCATGCCGCCGCAACTTGCCTTGCACGGGCCATTGCGCGTGGGGTGTTTTCTGCGAGCGCTGCGAAAGGGGATACCTTGCCCACATGGACAGGTCGATTTACCCGAGCGACTTATTAGGGATTATTTTTTAGAACTATATGAGGACTGAGATGAATAGATTTTCCAAAACCACCCGAATGTTGATCTGTGTGGCAGCGTTGGGGTTGCCTTCGGCTGTGCTGGCGGATGATGTGACAGATACGTTGGAAAGTGCGCTGAAGGCCTATCAGGATGGCGATTTAAAATACGCGATGGAGGAGCTGGATTTTGCCCGCCAGTTGATCAAGGCGCAGAACACCGCGTCCTTGACCACCTTCTTGCCGGACGGGCCGGACGGGTGGACCCGCGAAGTGTCAACCGAAGTGACCGCAGGGCTGGCCATGATGGGCGGCGGCGCGGGGGCCGAGGCGAGTTATTCCATGGGGGATGAGCGGTTTACGATCACCTTGATGGCAGACAATCCGATGGTTGGCGCGCTGGCCGGAATGCTGGGCAGTGCCGGTTTGATGGGCATGAAATTGGAACGTGTGGGCCGGATGAAATACCTTAATCAAGACGGGGAACTGTCGGGTATCATCGACAACCGCATCTTAATCCAAGCCAAAGGCGCCAGCGCCGATGTGATGATCCCGGTGCTGGAAGGCATTGATGTTAAGGGGCTTTCCGACTTTGGTGGTTAAGGCGCCAAAATGCGGGTGATCATCGAGCTGTCTGACGTCATGAGGTCGTCAATCACATCAAAATGGTGACGGTCTGGGGCGATGACCAGGTCGGCCTCGTCCCAGGCCATCGTCAGCCTTTGGGCTTGATCCAAAAAGGCGGGGCGTTCATTTGCACCGACCCAGATTGTCGTGGTCACGCCGCGGGTCTTTGTGGCGAGGGTTGGGCTTTCGGCCACCGCCTCCGCCGCGTCCAATTGTAATGTCTCGTTCATTGAGGTTTGCATCAGCGGGCGCAAATCCCCCACAGGCGAGATTGACAGGATGTGGTGCAAGCGGTCCGCGCAGGCCAGCGGCACATCGGTGCAATTCATCCGCGCCACCAGATGCCCGCCCGCCGAATGGCCGGCAAGGATGATCGGGCCCGGCACCTCATCTGCAATCACGTCAATCGCGGTCGCGACCTCTGTTGTGATCTGCGATATCCGCGCGTTGGGGGCGAGCGTGTATGACGGGATCGCCACCGCCCACCCCTGCGCCAAAGCCCCCGCCGCCAGATGGGACCAATCCTTACGCCCAAACGCCATCCAATAGCCGCCATGCACAAAAATCATCACCCCTTTTGGCGCGCCCTCCGGCAGGAAGAGATCATACCTGTTCGCAGGTTCTTCGCCATATTCCTGATCCAACCGAAGGATCTTGTGTAAAGACCGGATATCTGCGGCCAATTTCTCCCATTTTTTTGGGTAATCCGCACCATTCGGGATGAAATCCGAATTTGCATAGGCTATGTCGAGATCCATGGGAGAGGCCCTATTTTATTTGACGTGTGAACAACTGGACACAAACCGCAGGATGCGCCATCCAGAGCACATGTGTTATGGGAGATCAAAATGACCGCCAATGCAAGCGAACTGAAAAGCCTGTTGAAAGATCCGTCGCTGGTGGAAACCCGCGCCTATGTGAATGGCGAATGGATTTCCGCAGATGATGGGGCCACGTTTGACGTGACCAACCCCGCGCAAGGCAGTGTGATTGCCACCGTCGCGGATCTCAGCCGCGTTGAAGTGGCCCGCGCCATTGCCGCCGCTGACAGTGAAGGGCGCAAATGGGCCAAGCGCACCGCCAAGGAACGCGCCAATATCCTGCGCCGCTGGTTTGAATTGATGATGGAAAACCAAGGCGATTTGGCCACCATTCTGACCGCTGAAATGGGCAAGCCCTTGGCCGAAGCGATGGGCGAGATCGCTTATGGCGCCTCGTTCATCGAATGGTTTGCAGAAGAAGCCAAGCGCATTTACGGCGAGACCATTCCCGGCCACCAGCCTGACAAACGTCTGATGGTGATCAAGCAGCCCATCGGTGTGGCGGCCTCGATCACCCCGTGGAACTTCCCTAACGCGATGATCACCCGCAAATGTGGCCCAGCGATTGCGGCGGGCTGTGGGTTTGTGGCACGCCCTGCGGAATTGACCCCGCTGTCCGCACTCGCTTTGGCGGTTTTGGCGGAACGCGCGGGCATCCCGGCGGGTGTCTTTAACGTGGTGCCCTCCTCGCGCGCGTCCGACATTGGCAAAGAGTTCTGCGAAAACCACGCGGTGCGCAAGCTGACCTTTACCGGGTCCACCGGCGTGGGCCGTATCTTGATGAAACAAGCCGCTGATCAGGTCATGAAATGCTCTATGGAGCTGGGCGGCAACGCGCCGTTCATCGTGTTTGACGACGCGGATCTGGATGAGGCCGTGATCGGTGCCATCGCCTGTAAATTCCGCAA
Source organism: Rhodobacteraceae bacterium UBA2553 (assembly GCA_002340515.1). Taxonomy (GTDB): domain Bacteria; phylum Pseudomonadota; class Alphaproteobacteria; order Rhodobacterales; family Rhodobacteraceae; genus Aliiroseovarius. Next base: position 2,704 of record DDMF01000118.1, read on the forward strand.
CAATGGCCAAACCTGCGTCTGCGCCAACCGGATTTACGTGCAAGAGGGCGTTTATGATGCTTTCGCTGAGAAACTGAAAAACGCCGTGGCTGCCCTTCCGGTTGGTGACGGGTTGAACGAAGGCATCGCCCTTGGCCCGCTGATTTCAGAGGCCGCGGTGCAGAAAGTGCGCGACCATATTGCGGACGCCACATCCAAGGGGGCCGAAGTGATTTTGGGCGGCAAAGAACACGCTTTGGGCGGGCTTTTCTTTGAACCCACCATCGTAAAAGGTGCCACCCGCGAGATGGCCTTTGCCGAGGATGAAACCTTTGGACCGCTGGCACCTTTGTTCAAATTCAAAGACGTGGACGATGTGATTGCACAGGCCAATGACACCATCTTTGGTCTGGCGTCTTACTTCTATGCCAAGGACTTAAGCCGCGTTTACAAGGTTGCAGAAGAGCTGGAATATGGCATCGTCGGCGTGAACACCGGCATCATCTCAACCGAGGTCGCGCCGTTTGGTGGGGTCAAGCAATCGGGTCTGGGCCGCGAAGGGTCGCGTCACGGAATCGAAGACTATCTTGAGATGAAATACATCTGCATGTCGGTTTAAGCCGCGCAAACATACGACGGAAAGGGGGGGCTTTGGCGCCCCTTTTTTATGGCCTTGACCGCGCCGCCCCATCCCGCCTAGGGTCGCCGCGCTGCCATTCGGTGGCAACATTCTCAGGGCGGGGTGAAATTCCCCACCGGCGGTAAGGGGGTTTTGGGGCAACACTCAATCTGTCTCGGTTTCAAACGGGTTAAGGTTGAAAACGAGGCCATAAAACCAAGATCCCCAAGCCCGCGAGCGCCACGTGTTTTTTGAAAAACACTTGGGTCAGCAGATCTGGTGCGATTCCAGAGCCGACGGTAATGGTGCGTTTGCACCTGAAAGTCCGGATGAAAGAGAATGGATGTTGGGTCTGCGGGTCCGCCTTTGGCGTGGCCCCTGCCCCTGTCCTTCTGCCTTGGGTCACGAGCGTGAACGAGAAAGGACAACGCCATGATCCAGACGATCCCTACCTCCATCAGAGCCGCAGGGCTGATGGTCATTGCCGGTGCCACATTTGCACTGGTCAACACGGCGCTTCAGGGTGCCACAATGCTGAACGGGGCCGCGGCGCCCAACGTGACCTTTTGGCAATACTTCATTGCCTTAGGGTTTTACCTTCCATGGATTTTGCGCCATCGCGGCGCGCTGAAAACCGACCAGATTGGCCTGCATGTGTTGCGGGTGGCGCTGGCGGCAGGTGGCGTACAGCTTTGGACCATGGGCTTGGCCCATGTGCCGATTTGGCAGGCGATTGCGCTGATTATGCTCTCGCCATTTTTTGTCACCTTCGGGGCCGGTGTGGTCCTGCGTGAAAAGGTGTCTTTGCACCGCTGGGGGGCGGTCCTTCTGGGCATTCTGGGCGGCGCGATTATTCTGGAACCCTGGTCAGATTCCTTTCGCCTCACGGCACTTTTGCCGGTTGGGGCGGCAGCCCTTTGGGCGGCAAGCTCGGTTGTGACCAAGTTTCTGACCCACCGCGACCGCACCGAAACCGTGACCATTTATCTTTTGCTCCTCTTGACCCCGATCAACGCGGGGCTGGCGCTTGGGTCTGGGTTCGCTTTGCCTGCGAGCGCCATTTGGTTGGTCATTGGCGCGGGGCTTTTGACCGCGCTGGCCCAGCATGTGTTGGTGCAGGCCTATTCCATGGCGGACGCCGCGTTTTTACAGCCGTTTGACCACCTGAAGCTGCCCTTTAACGTGATCCTCGGCTTTGTCGCCTTTGGCTTTTTGCCCAGCGGATCCATGTGGCTGGGCACGGCAATCATTCTGGGCGCGAGCTTTTATTTGTTGCATCAGGAACGTACGCCAAAAGCCACCGGATCACCGGCGTAAACAAATAAAACGTAAAATGGGCGCGGAGATCCCTCTCCACGCCCATCCATTTTCGGCAATCGCAGTGTCAGCGGGGGATCACACCTCTACCGCTTTGCTTTCAACGGCTTTGTTGCCATTGATCTCAATCCGGCGCGGTTTCAGCGCCTCAGGCACTTCGCGTGTCAGATCAATGTGCAGCATCCCGTGGGCATGGCTGGCACCTATGACGCGCACATGGTCGGCCAGATGGAACCGACGTTCAAACGCGCGGGTGGCGATGCCACGGTGCAGATAGGTGCGTTTGTCATCATCCGGTGCCTTTTTCGCGGTGATGTGCAACGCGTTCTGCTTCACCTCAACATTCAGCTCATCTTCGGAGAAGCCCGCAACAGCAACCGAAATGCGCCAGGCGTCATCATCAATTTTCTCAATATTGTAAGGGGGATAGCTGTCGCGACTGACATCATTTGTCAAAACGCGGTCCATCAGATCAGCGATTTGGTCAAAGCCAACGGTGGCACGGTTCAGCGGTGTCAGGTCAAAATTTCGCATTTGGGTGTCCTTTCTAAAAGCGACAATCAAGTGAGCGCCTTCCCCTTGGGGACAGGCAGGTTACGGGCCCGGTAATCGGCGCCCGTCTCATAGATTTAGGAAGGATATTTTCGGGTTCAAGGCCATCAAAGGATGATCCCGCACCCACTATTCCACGACATCAAGGAATGTCTTCATTTCATCAAGCCGGTCGGCCACATCCGCGGCCTCAATCACGCGTTCGATATCTTTGGCAAACGCCGCGAAGTGATCAACAAAAGCGGTGCCGTGCACCTCGCCGCTTATGAAGGTCAGAGAGGCTACAATATCGTCGTTCTGTATGTAGACAGTGCAGAAAAGGGCCCTTCCTTTTGCGCGCTCCCAACCACTACATCTCACCCAGTGGAACGGGATGTCATCATTCTCACTTGGACGATAAATATAGACACCACCCGCAGGCATATCACCGGATTTTTTGTTTACGTATTCATGGCTTTCATAAGGAACACCGCCAAAGACCCTTGTTCCCTCTATGGGATTGAGCGGGAATGCACTATTCAAGTGATCAATGCCGTCCACCCTTTCAGTTATTATGATGTCAACAAACTTATACCGCGATACTAATTTATGCCTTGAGATCATGTCAGGAATAGTTGCGGGATTGAGCCGCAGGAGAAATCGATGTCGTTCCGTATTCTTTTCAGGCGGACGGCAAGAGCGGTAATACCCATCACCTAGTTTCAAGACGATACCATGCGGCGCTAGTTTCTCGCTTGGGTCGCAGTAGGGGATGTTTTCTTCGGCAGATGCCGGTTCCACCAGATAACCAACGGCGGACAACAGCAAGACCAAGATATTTACGTGTTTCATCAGTATCGTTAGGGCCGAACGAATTTCGCACCGCCATCCGGGTTGGGTTCAATTTGAATGCGGCGCGCGGTGGGTTGGATCGCGTTAAACACCCCATCCGAGCTTGCCAATATGGCGCGCATTTCGGCCAATGGGGCCTCAAGATTGGTGCCCAGAGACACCGGCATATCGCGCACTGTGGCTTTGGCAGAGATCACCGAAACAATCCGCGGCACACCATTTTCCACAACAAAAACAGGCGCACCCGAGGATCCATAGTCCACTTCGCAGGACATCACCAAGACGCCAGATTGGCGCGCAAGCACCTGACACATTTCCTGAAGCGCCGGGCTTTCGGCGCGGTCATGGGCATAAGAGACCACGCCCACTTCGGCCCCTTTTCGGGGGCGATGGAAGGTTTCAAACGGTTTGACAGATGATTTTCGGATCGGTTGATCCAGTTCCAGCAGCGCCAGATCATTCACCACGCGCGCGGCTTTATTCAGGTCTTTGAACTCAAAATCCGGGTGCACAATCGCGCGGCGCACCCCGCGATAGGCCGAGGCGCGACCATTGCGCCAACCGGCCAAAAACTCAATCTCTGTGGGGTCATATTGACGCCCGGTGGTCTTATCAAACAGACAATGCCCCGCGGTCAGCACCAGATTTTCTGCGATCAACGCCCCGGTGCAAAAGCTTTCACCGCTCATGTTTAGACGGCCTACGCCTTCCCAGCCGCGACCTTCGTCGGCGGTCATCATCTTGCGCAAGGGGGACGGGTCGGACGCCCCCAATGGGCCTGTGAACCACAGAACCATCGCGAGCAACGCGATCAGTTTCTTCATATCTCTGCCTCAAACCGGGGCTTTTTGCCCTCTTGTCCTTCGATCTTAGGGGCAAATCTGGTTCAGGAAAACGAAAAACTGTTAAGGCGTGGTTAATTCGCGATTAATTGTCCTTAAGCCTCAGAAAGCTTGCGCGGCTCTGGCCCACCGGTGGCCCAATCCAAAAGCTCAACCGTATGCACCACGGGCACCCCGGTGCCTGACCCGATCTGCATCATACAACCAATGTTGCCTGCGGCGATGATCTCTGGGGCTTTCGCCTCTAAGGTTTTGACTTTGCGCCGTTTTAGCTCGGCTGAGATTTCCGGTTGCATCAGATTATAGGTGCCCGCGGACCCACAACACAGATGGGCGTCCGCCGGCTCCACCACCTCAAACCCGGCCCGTTTCAGAAGGGTTTTTGGATGCGTTTTGATTTGTTGGCCGTGTTGCAAGGAACACGCAGCGTGATAGGCGACGCGCTTGTTCATCTTGGTTTCCGGGATCTCAAGGGTGATTAACAGCTCGCTCACATCCATCGCCAATGCGGCCACTATTGCCGCATCTTCAGCCAGAGGGTCCTGCGCAAACATATGACCGTAATCCTTCACCGTCGTACCGCAGCCAGAGGTGTTGATCACAATTGCATCCAAGCCCTTGCCGCGCGCCTCACCCATCCAGGCGTTGATGTTGGCCGCCGCTTGGGCGTGGCTTGCGTCCACTTTGCCCATGTGATGGGTCAGCGCGCCGCAGCACCCCATGCCTTTGGCCACCACCACCTCGCACCCCAATCGGGTGAGCAGGCGGATGGTGGCGTCATTAATGTCCGTGTCCAGCGCCTTTTGCGCGCAGCCCGTCAGCATTGCGACGCGTTTTTTGCGTACACCTTTGGCCGGGAACACCTGCGGTTGGTCATTCTTGCTGGGTTTCGGCAGCTTCGGCGGCGCCATTTCC
>DDMF01000118.1:7796-12122 GCA_002340515.1 Rhodobacteraceae bacterium UBA2553
AGGCGCGGATCGGGCATGAATTTACGCAAAGGCCGCCCCAGCCGCGCGGCGTGCATCGCCAGACGAAACCGACGTGGATAAGGGATGATATTGGCCAGCGCCCAGCGCAACACGCGATCAAACAGCGGGCGCTTATAGGTCGCCTCAATATGGGCGCGCGCGTGGTCAATCAGATGCATATAATGCACCCCCGATGGGCAGGTCGACATGCACGCCAGACAAGACAGGCATTTGTCCACATGTTCCACGGTTTTCTTATCCGCAGCGCGCCCGGCCTCAAGCATATCTTTGATCAGATAAATCCGGCCACGCGGGCTGTCGAGCTCATCACCCAGCACTTGATAGCTGGGGCAAGTGGCCGTGCAAAAACCGCAATGCACACAAGATCTTAGGATCTCATTGGCCCGTTTGATCGCCGGGTCTTTCATCTGTTCGTCGGTGAAATTGGTCTGCATGATCAGGCCCCCATCAAGCCGGGGTTAAACACCCCGCGCGGATCAAATTTGGCGCGCAGCCCTTGGGTGAGTGCGGCAATTGGTTTGGGATTTGGCGGAAAGGCAGGCGCCGTTTTCCGCGCCTGATCTGAGCCGCGAACAAGGGTGGCGTGACCGCCTAACTTGCTGACTTCCGCACGGATCTGCACGGCATGTGCGTCCGCAGCCCCCGTGTCCGGCAGCAAGATCCACACGAGGCCGCCGCCCCAATCATACATCGCCTCAGGCGCAAGCGGGGCCAGGGCCTCCACCAACACCGGACCGTCTGAGGGTTTGAGCGAGATGCGCCACACCGCGCCGTCGCGCCCCGCAAACGGGGTGACATCGCGCAGTTCCGCCCATTTCTCGGCTGAAGCAGCACCTGTGACCACCTCAAATCCAGGCAGAACGCTGTTTTGCAACGCGCCTACGCGGTAAGAAACCGAGCCTTCCAGCCCTTCGATACGCACGCGTGTTTCACCGTTTACAAATCCCGCCCCGGTCACGTCAAAAGGCGATCCCAAAGCAGCCGAAAGGCTGGCCACGGCGTGGCTGGCGCTTTGGCCTTGGCAGATCAATGTGGTCTCAGTTTCCGGGATCGACAAGACCTTTAGGCTGACGTCACTGATCACACCCAAGGTGCCCCAGCTGCCGCACATCAGTTTCACAAGATCATAGCCCGTCACGTTTTTCATCACCCGCCCGCCATTTTTCAGGATCTGGCCCCGCCCGTCCACAAAACGCACACCAAGGCAGAAATCGCGCGCCGCACCCACCTGAATACGGCGCGGGCCAGAAGTATTGGTGGCCATAATGCCGCCGATGGTTGGCGTGCCTGAGGTGCCCAAAAGCGCACGGTGATCCATCGGTTCAAACGCCAAACGCTGACCTTCTTTGGCCAACATCTCGTTGATCTCATCCACGGATGTGCCGGCCCCAGCAACCAATGTCAGCGCGCCGGGTTCATACAAGCTGACCCCTGAAAGGCCCGCGGTTGAGAGGTTGGTCCCTTCAACCGGGCAACCAATATCACGGGTTCCTCCGCCCAAAACGCGCAAAGGCTCGGATGCGGTGGCAATCAGTTCGGCCAGTTCCGCTTCACTTTCAGGTCTGATCATCTTTTTCTTGTCCTAAATATCTCGGGGTGAGGCCGCAAGGCCGAGGGGCAGCGCCCCTTACCCGCGCCGCGTTTCTGTGGCCGACAGGGGGAACACTTTGGCCGGATTCAGGATCCACTTCGGGTCAAACACGTCCTTGACCGCCAGTTGGATTTCCAAATCTTCATCCGTGTATTGCGTGTGCATCAGGTCGCGTTTTTCAACGCCGACCCCGTGTTCGCCAGTCAGGCAACCGCCAACTTCAACACATAGCGTCAGGATGTCCGCCCCCAATGCTTCGCATTTCTCAAGATCGCCGGGTTTGTTGGCATCAAACAGGATCAGCGGGTGCATATTGCCGTCGCCCGCGTGAAACACATTGCCGACGTCAAGGCCGTATTGCACGCTCATCTCGCCAATGCGTTTCAGCACAAAAGGCAGTTCGCTCACCGGAATTGTCCCGTCTAAGCACATGTAATCATTGATTTGCCCCATGGCACCAAAGGCCGACTTACGCCCCAGCCAGATCGCGGCGCTTTCTTCCGCCGATGTGCTTTCGCGCAGCTCAACCGGGTTGTGAGCCCGCGCGATTTTGATGATGCGCGACAGCTGATCGTCGATCTCAGCATCCGATCCTTCGACCTCAATGATCAACAGCGCCTCGCAATCCGGATACCCCGCCTTGGCGAAATCTTCGGTGGCGCGAATGACCGGCCGGTCCATAAATTCGATCGCAACCGGCAGGATACCGGCCTTGATGATGTCGGACACGCAGGCCCCTGCAACCTCGTTGCTGTCAAAGCCCACAAGCACCGGCCGCGCGCCTTCGGGTTTGGCAAGAATGCGCAAAGTTGCCTCGACCACGATGCCCAACTGCCCCTCGGATCCGCAGATCAACCCCAACAGATCCAGCCCGCCCGCATCCAGATGCGCGCCGCCAACCTCGACCACTTCACCATCGGCCATCACCATGGTCACGCCCATCAGGTTGTTTGTGGTCACGCCGTATTTCAGGCAGTGTGCCCCGCCGGAATTCATCGCAATGTTGCCCGCAATCGCGCAGGCCAATTGGCTGGAGGGATCGGGCGCGTAAAAGAACCCCTCTTCTTCCACAGCGCCGGTCACCGACAAGTTGGTGCGCCCGGTTTGCACGCGGATAAATCGGTTGTCGTAATCCGCCTCAATCACATCCGTAAGCCGCGCCACGCCGAGAATGACCGAATCCGCAGTGGGCAGCGCCCCTCCCGCAAGCGAGGTGCCCGCCCCACGCGGCACCACGGGCACGCCCTCTTCAAAACAGACCTTCATCACCGCCGACACCTCGGCCGTGCTGGCCGGCAAAACCGCGCAAAGCGGCGGGCATTTATAAGCCGTCAGCGCGTCACATTCGTAAACGCGGGTCTGGATTGGGTCATGGATCACCGCCCCTTTGGGCAGCACCGCTTGAAGGCGGGCCACAATCTGGGGTTTGCGGGCCAAAATTTGGTCACTTGGCTTGGGCATTTGCATTGAGAAAGCCTCGCTGAATGGATTGGTAATAAAATATAACCAATTTACGGATTTGGCAAGCAAAGAAGAACAGACTATGCATTTGCCATGACTTTATCTGACCGTATCGCCCTGTTTTCCCCATTGGATGGCTCTGCTGTCGCCTTGATCCTGATCTCTTGGATTGTGATCGGCTGGCGGATTGAGAACCCCTCGTCCACCACCCCATCGGTGTCGTCCCTGATGGCGCGCTATCGCCGCGATTGGATGGTGCAGATGATCACCCGCCAACCGCGCATTTTTGACAGCGCCATTCTGGCCACTTTACGTCAGGGCACCACGTTTTTCGCCTCCGCCACGATGATTGCCATTGGTGGTGGCTTGGCGCTTTTGGGCAAGACCGAAGAGCTTCAGGGTGTCGCGCAAAACCTGACCCAAACCAATGCCCCCGCTTTGGTGTGGGAGGTTAAGATCCTGCTGGCGTTGTTTTTTCTGACCGATGCGTTTTTGAAATTCATGTGGTCACACCGGTTGTTTGGCTACTCAGCGGTGATGATGGCGTCGGTTCCGAACGAGCCGGACCACCCCGCCGCTTTGCCGCGCGCCCAAAAGGCGGGCGAGCTGAACATCACCGCCGCCCGCAGCTATAATCGCGGCTTACGATCCGTTTACTTTGCGATGGCGGCGCTGGCGTGGATGATCGGCCCCGGCACGTTGATCGCAGCCACATTGGTCACGATATTGGTGTTGTGGCGCCGTGAATTTGCATCGCAATCCCGCACCGTTTTGCTGCAAGGAGGCCCGGAATGAAGTTTTATCTGCCCCTGATCATCTCTCTCAGTTTTGCCCTGCCCACTTGGGCGGATTTCCCCGTGATTGAGGACGCAAAACTCAACGGCAACAGCCTGTCGGTCACGATCAGCCACCCGGACAGCGGTTGGGATCACTATGCGGATGGGTGGGAGGTGTTCACCCCCGACGGCACCTCACTTGGTCTGCGCATTCTGGCGCATCCCCATGTAAATGAACAACCTTTCACCCGGTCGCTTGGCAATATTGATGTGCCAGAAGGCGTGACCGAGCTGCATATTCGCGCGCGTTGCAATCGGGATGGCTGGTCAGATCAAATGTTTGTGCTGTCGCTGCCCGCCCGCTGAGCGATGCGCGCGCCCTTCCCATAGCCATGCCGCCAACATCCCCCCCGCCGCAATCAACAGCCACGCCCAGCGCGGCAAGGCGGGGGCCACGCGCAGATCACGGCTGATATA
>DDMF01000009.1:0-3935 GCA_002340515.1 Rhodobacteraceae bacterium UBA2553
GTATTTTTGGCAAGAAAAAGGCCCCCACCGAAGCAGGGACCAAAGTTTGGCATTAAACGGAAAGTTACTCGGCCGGTTGCACATCCGCACCTTTGAACCAGCCAAGGCGCTTAAAGAGCAGCCAATCCAGTAATAGCGCGATCAACAGGCTGGCGCCCATCAGGGGCAGTAGGATCATCATCCCCAAAATCGCCACGCCGTAGCCCCAGCCAAGGCGCGCGTCCGGCGCGCTTGGCACACCTAGTTCGCCTGCGGGGCGCCGTTTCCACCATGCGATGAACCCTGAAAGTGCCAGCGTAAATCCAAGCACAGCGGCCAATGTGTTCAGGAGCAAATTGGGCAGGCCAAAAAGCTCACCCTGGTGCAGGCTGATGCCATAGCTTACGGTTTTTGAGATGATGGGGTTTTCCGAAAACTCAATACGTTTCAAGATTTTGCCAGAGTATTGATCCACCAATAGCTCGGTCTGATCCGCGCGGATGCGTGACGCGGATCGCACCCAATAGGCGGCGTCTGGTTTGCGTGGGGGTTTGACCTCAATCGGGGCAACCAGCCCTTGCGCCACGGCCAAAGCGACAACCTGTTCCACCGGAATTGTGGTGCCTTCAGAGGCGGTGGAATTGGGTTTCTGACCGCCAAACCGCAAGCTTACTGTTTCTTGACCGGTTTGCTTTTGGATCTGACTGAGCGCACCGCCCCAAACATCCGTCCACGGCAGGCCAGAGATCAGCAGCGGGGTGATCAACACGGCGGCGAGCATGCCGGTGAACAGATGTGTTTCGCGCCACCACGCGCGGCCCGGCGACTTGGGCAAAGACACAGCGTCTTTCAAGTTGCGGTTGCCGCGTGGCCACCACAGGATCACGCCGGTGACCATCATCACAATTGCCCATTGCGCGGCCAGTTCGACGAATTTGGTGCCAAAGGGTCCGCCCAAAAGCTCGCCATGGAACTTTTTTACCATTTGCATCAGGGTTTTATCGCGTGGGGTCACGGCCAAAACCTCAGCCGTATAGGGGTTGACCCACGCGTATGACCGCGTGTTGTCCGCGTCGTTGAATTCAATCAGTGTGGAGCGGTTTGCGTCCAGTGGATCGGTGATCATGCGCAGGCGTTTCAAGCCATATTCGGCTTTCACGGCGGCGATTTGCTCCGTGATGGGCAGGGGGGTGCCGGTTGCTTCGACATTCAGCCGATCGGCGTAAATTACTTCTTCGATCTGCGGTTTATACAAGTAGATCCCGCCAGAGATTGACAAGATCAACATGAAGGGCAGCACATAAAGGGCGGCCAGAAAGTGCCATTTCCAGACAAGACGATAAAGCATCCCACCGCGCAGGGCAGGGCGTGCGGCCGGCGCCGCCGTTTGAGTTGTAGACATAGTATTTCCTTAAGTGTCAGACGTTTAGGTTTGGGTCAGACGAAAAGGAATGGGGGCGCGCGGGCTGGTTTTTTACGCGCATAGCGTGGTTCGATTGGGTGGGGAGAAGCGCGCAAAGCGCGGGCCAGTGTGAATTCGCGTGAGAGGCGTTGCCAATGGGTCAGATCTTGGGCGGCGGGTGTGACCGCCACGGCCATCACACATGGCTCGGAGATTACTTTTGGTTCCGATATCGGTTCACCGTCGGCACCAATTTTCACCGTGACCAACCCATCCCCGGTACAAAGCACCAGCACCATCACGTCAGATGGAAACACCAAATGCACCGCCGCCGCCACTTTGGGCAGGACAATTCCAACGACCAGCGTCAGGGCAAGCAAAAGGCGTAACATCGCAGGCATGGTCGCTTGGTTACCCCGCGCCCTTTTCGCGTGTAAAGAGAAAACCGCCCCTCTTGCTCTTTTATGGCAATCGTCCTAGGGCTACGTGCATGAAAATACTCTTTCTTGGCGATGTAATGGGGCGGGCCGGACGGCGCGCGGTGACGGAGCGGCTTGCGAAATTGCGCGAGGCGTGGAAGTTGGATTTTGTGGTTGTGAACGGCGAAAATGCCACCTCGGGCCATGGGCTTTCGGGCTCACATGCAAAGGGGTTGTTTGACGCGGGCGCGGATGTGGTCACCTTGGGCGATCACGCGTTTGACCAGAAAGACATGCTGACCTTTTGCGAGCAAGACAAGCGCATTATCCGCCCGCTGAATTTTGCCAAAGGCGCGCCGGGTGCGGGGGCACAGGTGTTCACCGACGGGCGCGGTCGCAAGATTTTGGTCGCACAGGTTCTCGGGCAGGTCTTTATGAAACGCGCCTTTGATGATCCATTCTCGGCCGTCGATACGGTGCTGCGCAAATACCCCCTAGGTGGTGCGGTTCACGCGACATTGATTGATGTGCATTGCGAGGCGACGTCGGAGAAAATGGCGATGGGTCATTGGTGTGACGGGCGGGCCTCCGTCGTGGTTGGCACGCACACCCATGTGCCCACTGGCGACGCGCAAATTCTGCAAAAAGGCACAGCTTTTCAATCGGATGCGGGCATGTGTGGGGATTATAACTCGGTCATTGGTATGAATAAAGAAGAGCCGATGCGCCGCTTTATCACCGGTATGGTCAAGGGCCGGTTTGAACCTGCGAATGGTGACGCCACCCTGTCAGGGCTTTACGTGGAAACTGATGATCGCACCGGTCTGGCCACGCGCGTTCAGATGGTGCGGGAAGGCGGTCGGTTGATGCAATCCACCCCGCTTGACGGTGTCTGATGTCGTTTCGGTTGCTGGGTCTTTTGGCGCTTTTGGGCGCGGGTTGGGGGCTGAGCGGTGTGCTCGCCAAACCCATCGTCGAGGCCGGCCACGGCACTTTCGGCATCATCCTGTGGCAGATGGTCATCGGCACAATTGTACTGGGAGGGATGACCGTTTTGCGCGGGAAAACCCTGCCGTTTGGGCGGCAGCACGTGGCGGTATACGTCTTCATTGCGCTGGGGGGCACGATCTTGCCCAACGCGGCAAGCTATACCGCTTTGGTGCATTTGCCCGCGGGTATCATGGCCATCATTATCGCTGTCGTGCCGATGTTTGCCTTTCCGATCGCTCTGTTGCTTGGCAGCGAGAGTTTTGATTTTAAACGCCTTTTGGGGCTATTGGTCGGGCTTGTCGGTGTGGTTATTCTTGCAGGGCCACAATCTGCGTTGCCATCCGGGGCCTGGATCTGGATCGCCATCGCGTTGATTGCGCCACTGCTTTACGGGATCGAAGGGAATGTGGTGGCAAAATGGGGCACTGCCGGGCTGGACCCGATCCAGACCCTTGCAGGGGCGTCACTGGTCGGGTCGGGCATTGCCGCAGTGCTTGCGATTGGCACCCAAGGCTGGATTGACCCGTTCACCGGCTGGGATCACACCAAGGCGCTGATCGTCGTCAATTCGCTTCTGCACGCCTGTATCTATTCCGGTTATGTCTGGTTGGTGGGGCGCGCAGGTGCGTCATTTGCCGCCCAAGTCAGCTATCTTGTCACCGGGTTCGGGGTGCTTTGGGCGATGGTATTGCTGAATGAAAGCTATGCCGGTTGGGTCTGGCTGGCCTTGGGCATTATGTTCATTGGTCTTTTCCTGGTGCAACCGCGCGACGAGGCACCAAGCGACCCTGCTTAATTGCGTGCTTGCCCCGCGCGCCAGCAATTGGCAAAACTGGCGCAAAGACAAACAAGTCAGGGACGGTAGATGGGTTTTTTCGAGTTGGGCCAGTCCGCGCAGGCGGTGATTTCTCTGTTGGTGGTTGTGGGCATGTTTGCGCTGTTTGTGCGCGAGACCTTTCCAACCGAGGTGGTGGCCATTGCGGGTGTTGCGGTGATGCTGATCACCGGGATCCTGCCCTATGACAAAGCGCTGGCGGTGCTGTCCAACCCAGCCCCTTGGACCATCGCGGGCATGTTCATCGTGATGGGGGCCTTGGTGCGCACCGGTGCGCTTGGGTGGTTCACCCAAATCGCCGAACGGCAGG
>DDMF01000009.1:3949-5502 GCA_002340515.1 Rhodobacteraceae bacterium UBA2553
GGCAGGCGGGGACAAACCCGATGCTGGCGCTTGCGAGCCTGATGGGATTTGTGGTGATCTCTTCTGCGGTTGTGTCCAACACGCCGGTGGTGGTTGTGATGATCCCGGTCTTTGTTCAATTGGCGAAAAAGATCGGCCAATCCGCGTCTAAGCTGCTGATCCCATTGTCTTATGGGGCGATCCTTGGGGGGACGCTCACCCTGATCGGCACCTCCACCAACCTGCTGGTCGACGGTGTGGCCCGCGCCCATGGGCTAGAGCCGTTTTCGATTTTTGAGGTCACCCCGCTGGGGATCATTCTGGTCGCTTGGGGCATGGTGTATCTTTATTTTATTGCGCCCAATATCCTGCCAGATCGCACCTCGATGGCCTCCCTTCTGGGGGGGGATAAATCGCGCAAAAAGTTCTTTACCGAGGCGGTGATCCCGCCAGACAGCAACTTGATTGGCCGCGAGGTCACGGGCGTGCAACTCTTTAAACGCGAAGGCGTGCGGTTGGTCGACGTGGTGCGGGGCGATATGTCGTTGCGCCGTGATCTGACCGGGGTGACATTGCGGGTCGGCGATCGGGTCGTGCTGCGCACCGCGATGACCGAGCTGTTGTCATTGCAGCGCGACAAAAGCCTGAAACGGGTGGATCAGGTGTCGGCGGTGGAAACCACCACGGTCGAAGTTCTGATCACGCCGGGTTGTAAAATGGTCGGCAAAGCGCTGGGTAAAATGCGCCTGCGCCGTCGGTTTGGCGTCTACCCGCTGGCCGTGCACCGCAAAAACCAAAACATCGGTCGCCAGTTGGATGAGCTGGTGGTGAAAGTGGGCGACACCCTGCTTTTGGAAGGCGCGCCCGAAGACCTCAGCCGCCTTGCACAAGAGATGGATCTGGCTGACGTCTCACACCCCTCTGAACGCGAATTTCGCCGGGGTCACGCCCCTGTTGCCGTGGCTGGGTTGATCGGCCTGGTTGTCCTGGCCGGCCTGGGGGTCGCGCCGATTTTCTTACTGGCGGTGCTGGCCGTGGCGCTGGTCTTGGTCACACGCTGCATTGATGCGGACGAAGCCTTTGGCGCGGTGGACGGACGCCTGCTTGTCTTGATCTTTTCCATGCTGGGCATAGGCGCCGCATTAGAGCATTCCGGTGCAGTGGCGATGATTGCCAATGGCGTCGCCCCCGTGCTGGGCAAACTGCCGCCATTCCTGATCATCTGGGCCATATACCTGCTGACCTCTGTGCTGACCGAACTGGTGTCTAACAATGCGGTTGCGGTGGTGGTGACACCAATTGCGATTGGGTTGGCACAAGCATTGGGCCTTGACCCACGCCCGCTGGTGGTGGCGGTGATGGTGGCGGCATCGGCCAGTTTCGCAACCCCCATCGGCTATCAGACCAATACGCTGGTTTACGGACCCGGTGGCTATAAATTCTCTGACTTTCTGCGCGTGGGCATCCCCCTTAACATCTCGATTGGGGTTTTGGCGTCCGCAATTATCCCGTTCATCTGGCCGTTATAAAGAAGGGGCGCAGCCCCTCGCGCGATGCGCTCACCCCGGGATATT
>DDMF01000009.1:5600-12370 GCA_002340515.1 Rhodobacteraceae bacterium UBA2553
GTTTAATTCGAAACGCTTTAAATATCCCCGCCGGAGGCAAGAAAACTAAAACCGCTTACAGGGGCCAGAACACCAGAATGGCGGGGATGGAAACGGCAACCACCAAGGCTTCAAGCGGCAGGCCAATGCGCCAATAATCCCCGAATTTGTACCCGCCCGGCCCAAGGATCAAGGTGTTGTTCTTATGGCCAATCGGGGTGAGGAAAGCACAGCTGGCGGCCACAGCCACGGCCATCAGAAACGGGTCCGGATTCTTGCCCAAAGCTTGCGCCATTTGGATGCCAACGGGGGCGGCGACGATGGTGGTGGCTGTGTTGTTCAAGACATCTGATAGGGTCATCGTCACGATCATCAAGACCGTCAGCACCGCCCAAGCGGGTAGCCCTTCGGTCAGGGACACCAAGGTGCCTGCAATCAGTTCGGTGCCACCCGAGGTTTCAAGTGCAGCCCCCAGCGGGATCATTGACCCCAACAGCACCACAACCGGCCATTCAATGTGGGTGTACATCTCAGACAGGGGGATGATTTTGGTCAACACATAGCCGATCACCACAAGGCCCAAAGCCACGGGCAGATAGATCAATCCAAAGCTTGCGGCGGCCACAGCACCTGCGAACATCGCAATCGCCAGCCAGACCTTTTCGTCCTGCGTCACGGTCAGGCCCCGTTCGGCGAGCGGCAGACAGCCAAGCCATTCGGCCACGTCGGCCTCTTTGCCCGCGGGCACCAGCAACAGAAGGATATCGCCGGGGCGGACCTCGGTTTTGCGCACTTGCTGGGTGATGCGTTTGCCCGCGCGCGAGATGCCCATCAGCACGGTATTACGCCGCCAGTTCAGGCCAATCGCCTGTGCGGATTTTCCGGTGATGCGGGAATTCTCCGGGACCACCACTTCGATTTTCGACAGGCCCGCGCCCTCTGCTGTCAGATTGTCCTGGCGTTTGTCTTCGGCAAAAGCGAGCGAAAGGGCCGCGCGGAATTCGTCCAAAGCTTCAGGCCGGGCTTCAAGCACCAGCGTGTCACCTGCGGCCAATTTGGTGTTGCGCTGGGTGCCATAGCGGCGCGCCCCGTCGCGGATCAAGCCAAGGATCGCCACGTCGTTTTTCTCGGCCGTTTCCACCAGATCTTTCAGGCGTTTGCCGATGTGTTTGCTCTCATCCGGCACGGTCAGTTCGGCCACATATTGGCCCACCTCATCCATCACGCCCACGCCCTCTTTGCCCACTTCGGGCTGGGGGATCAGACGCCAGCCAATGAGCGCCACAAAGATCAGGCCCGCAAGTGCTGTGACGCCGCCCACAGGGGCAAAGTCAAACATATGAAACGGCTCACCCAAGGCGTCGCCGCGGATCGAGGCGATGATGATATTGGGCGGTGTGCCGATCAGCGTGACCATGCCGCCAAGGATGGTCGCAAAGGACAGCGGCATCAGCGACAGCCCCGGCGCGCGCCCAGCCTTTTTCGCGGTCTGCATGTCGACGGGCATCAACAGCGCCAAGGCTGCGACGTTGTTCATAAACGCCGACAGAATGCCGCCGATCGCGCCCATCAGGGCGATATGTGCGCCCAAGGATCGTGAGGCATCAACCAGCGTGCGGGTGATCAGAAAGACCGCCCCCGATCGCACCAATCCGGCGGACACCACCAGCACCAAAGCCACCACCAGCGTGGCCGGATGGCCAAAACCGGAAAACGCGTCCTTGGTGGGGACAACCCCCAAGACGACGCCCAGCATCAGCGCGGAAAAGGCAACAAGATCATATCGGTATTTGCCCCAAAGCAGCATGGCAAAGACGGCACCGAAAAGCGAAAAGAGAATGATTTGATCTGTGGTCATGTCACAGGGATAGCGCGCCGTGTCGGGTGAGGAAACCGTATCGTTGCGAAAACCTGCGGGGAATTTGCGTGACCACGCGCCTCTTTAGCCGGTGATCACAGGAAAAAGCGAGGCGATCAGTAACAGCGCCATTGTTACATTAAACGCACGAAGCCGGGTGGGGTTGGTCAGGATCACGCGGATTTTCTGCCCCAAGATGGTCCAGGTGGACACCGACGGCAGGTTCACCAGCCCAAAGATCAGCGCGACCAGTAACACCGCCTGCATCGACCGGTCCGGCGCGTAAACCGAGATTGCCGTCAGCGCCATCGCCCATGCTTTTGGGTTCACCCACTGAAAGGCTGCGGCTTGCAGAAAGCTCATCGGGGTGGCGCCAGAGGAGCCAGATCCGGGTTCCCCCGCGCGGGCAATTTTCCACGCGAGCCACGTCAGATAAATCACCGAGAACACCTTCAGCACCGTGTAACTGACGGGAAACGCGTCGAAAAGTTGCATCAAACCAGCACCAACCAACACAATCATAAAGGTAAAGCCAAGGCCAATGCCCAACATATGCGGCACCGAACGGCGAAAGCCAAAGTTCGCGCCAGACGCCATCAGCATCAGATTGTTTGGCCCCGGGGTGATTGAGGACACAAAGGCGAAGGCCACAAAAGCGGTGAACAGATCATAAGGCATCAGGGTCGGCATGGGGGTGTCCAAATATTGTGCGAAATCAGGAAGTGTTCGGGTATTCTTGTGCAAAACCCACGCTGCACGGTTGCAAAGTTGCGCGCTTACGGCTTAGTTTTGCAATTGATGACGAAGATTGACCAAATAAACCGCAAAATATTGCGAGAACTGTCCCGCGATGGTCGCCTGCCCAACACAGAGCTTGCGGACCGCGTGGGCCTGTCGCCCTCGGCCTGCTTGCGGCGGGTGCAGGAACTCGAACGCTCCGGCGTGATCAAAGGCTATCGCGCGGTGCTGGATCCCGCGGCGATGGGACAGGGGTTTGCCGCTTACGTGACCGTCGGGCTGAACGATCATACCAAAGCGGCGCAAGAAGGGTTTGAACGCGCGGTTGGCCGGTTTGACGAGGTGCGCGAGTGCCACAATATCACTGGCACGGTGGAATACCTGCTGCGCATCGAGACCGAAGATCTGGTGTCCTATAAGCTTTTTCACACCGACAAATTGGGCACCCTGCCGCAGGTGCATCAGATCGTGACCCATGTGGTGATGGGCTCGCCCAAGGATGAGCGGGCTTAACGCCGTGGATGAGGCGGGTTATGGCGCGCGCCGCAACCCGTTGATCAGTTTTTGTGACAAAGCAAGAAACGCGGTCTGTTCCTCGGCAGTCAACGCTGAGAGCGCGGAATTATTCACCCCGGTGGCCGCCGCATAAGCGGGCGCGCGCAGGGCTTTGGCTGTCTCGGTCAGCCAGATCCGCTGGGCGCGCCCGTCATTAAGGTCTTTCACACGGCGCACCAGCTTGTCGCGCTCCATCCGGTTGAGCGTGTTGGCGACGGTGGCCTGTTCCAGATCTAGCCGCGCAACCAGTTCTTTCTGGGTCAGCCCGTCCTTTTCCCACAGCTCGAGTAAGATTGGAAATTGCCCCAGCACCAGCCCGAGATCCGCGATATTCTGTTGCAGGTTGCGCGCGAAGAGCCGGGCCAACTGATTGATCAGAAATCCGGCTGAGGTGTTTTTTTGAAAATCCATGTGGAAAGATTACACTTGCATAGCATGCTATGCAATAATATATAGCTTGCTATATTAATGGCGACTCAGGAAAAGGACCACACCATGAAAACGAAATTTCACGCCGCCGCCGGAACCATCGCTTTTGTCTGCGTGCTCAGCTTTTGGACCAGTTCAGTTCTCGTCGAAATCTTTGGCAGCCCCGCCGCCGTGGCAATGGTGAAACAGACCATCGTTTACGCGCTGATCCTTATGATACCGGCGATGGCGGTGGTTGGGGCGACCGGCATGTCCTTGGGCGCCAAACGCCGAGGCGCTTTGATTGAGGCCAAGAAAAAACGCATGCCGATCATTGCGGGCGCGGGCCTGTTGGTGCTGGTGCCAGCAGCGTTTTACCTTAACAGCAAAGCAAGCCAGGGCGCGTTTGATACCATGTTCTATCTGGTGCAAGGGCTTGAGCTTGCCGCTGGCGCAATGAACCTGACCCTGCTGGGCCGCAATATGCGTGACGGGCTGAAAATGACCGCGAAACGTCGTCAAATGAACGCACACAGCGCGCAGAAATAACCAAATCCCGATGTGAACCAGACGGCACTCCTCGCCCCCCCCCTTGAACCTCGCCCCTGCCTTGCGGTATTGAACACGGCAACCGATAGATAGAACGTAAAGCAGATGGAGGTCGCCATGGCTGGCCACTCAAAATGGGCAAATATTCAGCACCGCAAAGGGCGTCAGGATAAATTGCGCTCGAAGCTCTTTTCCAAACTGGCAAAAGAGATCACCGTGGCCGCGAAAATGGGCGACCCGGACCCGGATAAGAACCCACGCCTGCGGATGGCCGTGAAAGAGGGCAAAAGCCAATCTTTGCCGAAAGACGTGATTGATCGCGCGATCAAAAAGGCCATTGGCGGCGATGCTGAAAACTATGACGAAATCCGTTACGAGGGTTACGGCCCCAACGGCGTGGCGGTCATTGTTGAAACCATGACCGACAATAAAAACCGCACCGCGTCGACCGTACGTTCGACCTTCTCAAAGAACGGCGGGAACTTGGGCGAAACCGGGTCGGTGGGTTTTATGTTCGACCGTAAAGGCGAAGTGACCTATGGCCTCGACGTGGGCGACGCCGACACCGTGATGGAAGCGGCGATCGAGGCTGGCGCTGAGGATTGTGAAACCACCGAAGACGGTCACCGGATCATCTGTGCTGACACCGACCTGAATGACGTGTCCACCGCGCTAGAGGCGGTCTTGGGCGAAACAGAATCCACGAAACTGATCTGGCAACCGAACATGTCGACCGAGCTGGATCTGGAGGGCATGGAAAAGCTGATGAAGCTGGTCGATGCGCTGGAAGACGACGATGACGTACAGCGTGTGACCACCAATTTCGAAGCCTCAGACGAGGTGCTGGCGCAACTTTAAGCCGCGCCTGCAGAAAGACCATAGACCCCGGCCACTGGTCGGGGTTTTTTTGTTTATGGCGTCGACAACGGCGCGGTTTGATCCTAAATGCAGCTATCGCAAAAGGTGTATTGATTTCGAGAAATTTCGTTTGAGGGGAAAATGGGCAGAAAGCTGATTATTTTTGGAAACGGTGTGGGTATGGCGCTCGCCCCCGACAAGTTTGATTTGAAAAAAGTTATGCCAATGGTTTGGAAGAACTATGGTGATTCAGAGAAGGAAAAAGACGAGCAGAGGCTAGTAGCAGATTGCCTCAAAGGTGTTGATGAAACGACTGGGCCCTCCGATGAGGCGCAACTCATGGGCGCGCAGATTGTGCAGTTTGGACATGAACTTATTTCCGGGATGGTTGGTGACGACAATCTTGGAAACTGGTTTCAAGACACGGCTCAGAATTTTCCAACCGCAATTGCAAAGTACATTTACAACGTAGCGCGTCAATTGAATGAGAATTCAAAAGAGTTTCAGGATGATGAGAGGTTTGTCCAATTCAGAAATGGGCTCATTCCATTCATCTCTAAGACATGCTCTCACATTGCGACATTGAACTACGACACGCTGTTTTATTCTGCATTTAATGAAGAACAGGAAGTCGATGGGGAAACCTTCCAAAATTGCAAGCGACAGCCCTGGAAGACCGATCTAAGTGACGGATATAGAGCTGCTGGTTTTGGAAGAAACCATTTTGAGCGACCTCCGGACAACGATTTCGGTTTCTACCTTCATCTTCATGGTAGCCCCTTATTTGTAGAAGAAGATGGGCAAACGAAAAAACTAAAACGAAATGAGTTGAAAGATCACACCCCTCAAAGCGCGCGGCACATCATCCTCTCGGACGGAGAACTCAAGCCGCATTTGATACAAAGATCAGATGTGTTGTCCTTGTATTGGCGAATGTTGGATAAGGCCATTGACGAGTCTGAGGAAATTATTTTGTTTGGATATGGTGGCGCAGATAAGCACCTCAACAGGTTGATCCGGGAAAAACTCTCTAAACCCAAATATGTCATAGAATGGTCAGGAACCCAGCATCTCTCGACTGGCAATGAGGTCATCGAGCCGCAGGAAGTGCCTGCTGATACTTTTTGGCAAGCTGAACTTGGTGAAAACACGACAGTAAAACGCGCTGATGACATTCTGGCGTTTCGGGAATGGGATGACCCAAGCGGTTTTTATCCGTTCTGACTTCCACCGGAAGTGCGGCCAAATTGGTCAAGGTTGGAATTACTCCTGCCCCTTGCCAATCCGCCGCCAATCCGGTCAAGTCGCGCAATGACATTTTCCACATCCCCCACACATCGCCCCCTTTTTGGCGTGGCTTGGATGCTCACCGCCGGGCTGTTGTTTGTCGCCATGAATGCGATTGTAAAGCACGTGGGGCAGGGGCTTCCTTCGGCTGAGGCGGCGTTTTTGCGGTTTTTGTTTGGCTTGATCTTTGTGTCCCCCGCGTTTGGCCAATTGATGCGCGCGCGGTTTGATCGCACCATCTGGATGCTCTTTGTTGGGCGCGGTGTGGTGCACACGGGGGCGGTGCTGTGTTGGTTCTACGCGATGACGCAGATCACCGTGGCTGAGGTCACGGCGATGAATTACCTCAACCCGATTTACGTCATGCTTGGGGCTGCGGTATTTCTGGGCGAGACGTTTTCATATCGCCGGATGGCCGCTGTTGCCGTCGCCTTCCTTGGTGTTCTGGTGATCCTGCGCCCGGGGCTGCGCGAACTTGGCACCGGCCATTTGGCGATGGTGTTCACCGCGATTGGCCTTGGCGGATCGTATCTGATTG
>DDMF01000009.1:12377-12824 GCA_002340515.1 Rhodobacteraceae bacterium UBA2553
ATTGCCAAACGCCTGTCCGCTGATCTGTCTGCCGCCGTGGTGGTGGCGATGATGTCGATCACGGTGACCATTGGGTTGATCCCCTTTGCCTATGCGGTCTGGGTCTGGCCCTCGCCGTTGCAATACGCGTGGCTGTTTGTGGTTGCGGGGTTTGCCACCGGCGGGCATTACGCCATGTCGCGCGCCTTTGCCGAAGCGCCCGTTTCCGTCACCCAACCGGTCGCGTTTTTGCAAATCGTCTGGGCGGTGATCATGGGCTGGACCTTGTTTGGCGAGGCCGTGGACATCTGGGTGATCTTTGGTGCTGCGATGATCATGTCAGCGGTCAGTTACATCACTTGGCGCGAGGCGATGTTGAAACGGCGGGTGACGATTGAGGGCACGGAACGCGCGTAATCTCTCCCCTCTAAGAGTTTACCCCTTTGGCTCTGCCTCCGGCGGGGATAT
>DDMF01000009.1:12834-13364 GCA_002340515.1 Rhodobacteraceae bacterium UBA2553
TTTATGACAAGAAAAAAGGGGCGCGCTTTTTTTCTTATTTATAATAGCTTGGGGGTGCGAGGGCACCTTTAAACGGTCCCGGGGAGTGTTTGCTCGAAGATAGGGCGGAGCCCATCCACAGGTCGAGGGGCAGCACCCTAAGTCTTTGTTCAGAATGAAGAAAGCCGGGACGATGGTTGCCCCGGCTTTTTGGGTTTTGTGAAAGTGCTTACTCCGCCCAGCTGACCCCGGTCAAATCATTCGCTTGGGTCGGTGCGTTTGCCCATAGGCCTTGGATTTTCGCATTCGCAACACCTGTTTTGGCAAGCTGGAACAGATAGCCATTCACATAATCCTCGGCGATCATCTTTTGCATGGTTGCCAGCAACTCCGTACGGGCCGCGGCATCCGACGTGGTTTCCAATGTCGCGTTTAGGTCTTGAAATGCAGCATTGTCATACTGAAAATAATACGCGGGACGCGCGTAAATCCCGATATCCGCAGGTTCGGTGTGGCTGACGATGGTCAGGTCAAAATCCTTGCCTTTGAAC
>DDMF01000032.1:0-6363 GCA_002340515.1 Rhodobacteraceae bacterium UBA2553
ACCAGCACCGGGCCAAAGATTTCTTCCTGCATCAAGGTTGCCGCAGGCGACATATTGGTGATCAGGGTCGGCGGATAATAACAGCCGTTTTCCGGCATGGCGCAAGGGGCGTGAAACACGTCGCCCTCATGCCGTCCGGCGTCGACCATTTTGGTCACGGTTGCGAGTTGCGAAGGGTCGATGACCGCACCCACGTCGATGCTTTTGTCCATCGGATCGCCGATGCGCAGATTGCTCATCCGGGTTTTCAGCTTGGCATAGAATCTGTCCGCGATGCCTTCTTGCACCAACAGGCGCGAGCCTGCGCAACAGACCTGACCTTGGTTGAACCAGATCGCGTCGACCAGACCTTCGATCGCTGAATCAATGTCGGCATCGTCAAAGACGATATAGGGGGATTTTCCACCCAGTTCCAAAGTCAGGGATTTTCCGGTGCCAGCGGTGGCGCGACGAATGAGGCGCCCCACTTCGGTCGATCCGGTAAAAGCGATTTTGTCGATGTCTTCGTGGTTTACGATGGCTTCACCCACGCGCCCGTCGCCGGTCACGATGTTCACCACACCTTTTGGCAGGCCCGCTTCTTCGCAAATTTGCGCAAACGCGAGGGCCGTAAGAGGTGTGAATTCGGCAGGCTTCAGAACCACCGTATTGCCCATAGCAATCGCGGGGGCGATCTTCCAGGCAAGCATCAACAGCGGGAAGTTCCACGGGATGATTTGCCCGCAAACGCCAAGGGCTTCGCGGTCCGGCAGCTCCGCGTCCTGCAGTTGCGCCATACCGGCGTGGTAATAGAAATGGCGCGCAACAAGGGGGATGTCGATATCGCGGCTTTCGCGGATCGGCTTGCCGTTGTCCATGGTTTCCAGAACGGCCAATAAGCGCGAATGTTTTTGCACCAATCGTGCCAGAGCATATAAGTACTGTGCACGTTTGTGGCCGGGAAGCCCTGCCCATTTCGGTTGTGCTTTGCGCGCGGCGGTCACTGCGCGCTCCACGTCATCCGGGCTGGCTTGGGTGACTTGCGCAAGCTCGGTCCCATGGGCGGGGTTGTTCGTGGCGAACGTGTCACCCGCTTTGGTCATTTTCCCGTCGATATACAGACCAAAGGGGGCGTTTGCGGCGATCCAGGATTGCGCTTCAGTGGCGCTTTCCGGGGCGAGACCATAATCCATGGTGTTGAAAATCTCTTTGATGGTCATGGCTTATCCAATCGGGTGGCGGTGGCCAGCGGAGTAGTGGCCGGTCAGATGGTGTTCAAGCTGGCGTTCGATGTCGCCCAACAGGGACGAGGCGCCAAAGCGGAAGAGATGCGGCGAGAGCCAGTCGTCGCCCAGCTCTTCTTTGATCAAAGCCAGATAGGTGATCGAGTCTTTTGCCTTGGAAATCCCGCCCGCAGGTTTGTAGCCCACGCGGTATCCGGTGCGGTCGAAATAGTCGCGGATCGCACGGATCATCACCAAAGACACGGGTAGGGTGGCGTTTACACTTTCCTTGCCGGTGGAGGTTTTGATAAAATCAGCGCCTGCCATCATGCACACAAGGGATGCGCGCGCGACATTGCGCAGGCTGCCCAATTCGCCAGTGGCAAGGATCGCTTTGACATGGGCATCGCCGCAGGCATCGCGAAAGGTGCGCATTTCGTCATAAAGTGCCTGCCAGTCTCCGGTCAGAACGTGGCGACGGGAAATCACGATGTCGATCTCTGTCGCGCCCGCTTTCACACTTTCGCGAATCTCTTCCACGCGCAGATGAAAAGGTGACAGGCCCGCCGGAAACCCGGTGGAGACAACCGCGATGGGCAGGTTCACGCCCAGCTGGTCCATGGTGGCGCGCGCGGGTTCGATCATGTCGTGATACACGCAGACGGCCCCGGTGGTCAGCCCGGTCATATCAAGCTGATCCAACAGATCCGGACGCACCGGTTGTGCGGCCTTGGCGACCAACCGGCGCACACGTCCTGCGGTGTCATCGCCCGACAAGGTTGTCAAGTCTATCATACTGATTGCCTTAAGTAACCAGGCGGCCTGATGTGCTTTTTTGACCGAGCGGCGCCCGGGCAAGCTGGCACAACGACGTTCAATGGCAGAGGTATTGGCCTGGACGCTACGCACCCAATCCATATCCAACTCCATTCCCGGGTTGCGAGCTTCGGCGATTTGGGGCAGCTGATGAGCCGGCGCCTGACCCTGGGGCGTATGTTGCCCTTGTTTGTTGTCACTAAGCACGGTTGATCCCTTTGCGTGATCTGTCTGTGTGTTAATCGGGGTTTCCGGGCCAAGATTTACCGGAATTCCCAAGGTTGCAAGGGTGACACGGGGCGGGGGGAATGGCAAGATTTACCGTTTGGTAAAATATTGAATGTAACAAAAACGACGTATTGACGATAATCACCGACGCAATGCCGCGAATTGACGAGCGGTTCGTGCGAAATAACCATGCAACTCGGCGGAGCGCCTGTCGCGCGGTAATTGGTTGTTTCCGATAACATTGTGCGCATAGGATGCTCCATCCGCGTGCATTGCCGGGGCTGAGTCTCGGCATGGTTAGGAAGGGGCTGCACCCCGTTTCAACCAAGCGCGCGCATTAAAATGATATGGGAGAACATACATGACATTCACGATCAAAGCTGCCCTGCTCGGCTCGGCCTTTGCACTGGCAAGTCCTGCGCTTGCGGCGGGCACACACCCAGAGACTGGCGAAAAACTGGCCGACGACCAGACCTTTACCTACCGCGTATTGGACGAGCACACCTCGGTTGACCCACAAATCGTAGAAGACGTATCTGGTTCAGAGATTGTGCGCGACCTTTTCGAAGGTCTCTACAACCAAGACAAAGACGGCAACTTGGTGCCGGGCGTGGCCACGGGCTACACCACCAATGACGACAAAACCGTTTACACTTTCACTCTGCGTGACAATGCAAAATGGTCGGATGGCAAACCTGTGACCGCTGGCGATTTTGTATACGCCTGGCAGCGTCTGGCCGATCCGGCAACTGCGTCCGAGTACCAGTGGTACATGGAAGTGATGAACATCAAAAACGCCAGCGCGGTGATGGCAGGCGATGCGCCTGTGACCGATCTGGGCGTGAAAGCCATTGATGACCACACGCTTGAGGTCACTCTGGAAGGTTCGCTGCCATATTTTGCGAAAACCACCACCCACACCTCGACCTTCCCCACCCCGAAATGGGCGATTGATGCGCATGGTGCGGATTGGATCAAACCAGAAAACATCGTTGTGAACGGTGCTTATAAGCTGACCGAGCATGTGGCCAACGAACGCCTGGTGCGTGAGCGCAACGAGATGTATTGGGACAACGCGGGCACCATCATCGACAAAGTTGTGTCGCTGGTGATCAACGATGAAAACGTGGCTTTGACCCGATATCAGGCTGGCGAACTTGACCGGACAGAAATTCCTGCTGGTCAGTATCCTGCGTTGAAAGCATCCAACCCAGATGAAGCGACTATTTTCCCACGTCTTTGCTCGTATTACTACACCATCAACGTGTCGGATAATGCGCCTGAATTCTTGAAAGATGTCCGCGTGCGTCAGGCGCTGTCTTATGCAATCAACCGTGACATCATCACGGAAAAAGTACTGCAAAGTGGTGAATTCCCTGCCTATACTTTCACCCCGGCTGCGACTGCTGGCTTCGAAGTGCCATCGGTTGACTACGCGACCTGGACCCAGGAAGAGCGCAATGCCAAAGCGGTTGAGCT
The DNA here is from genome assembly GCA_002340515.1 of Rhodobacteraceae bacterium UBA2553. GTDB lineage: Bacteria > Pseudomonadota > Alphaproteobacteria > Rhodobacterales > Rhodobacteraceae > Aliiroseovarius. Next base: position 3,726 of record DDMF01000032.1, read on the forward strand.
GATGGCAGAAGCTGGTTACGACAAGTCGAACCCACTGGAACTGAGCCTGATCTACAACACGTCCGAGGCGCACAAAAAAGTTGCTATCGCTGTGTCACAGATGTGGAAACAGAACCTTGGCGTGAAAGTTTCATTGGAAAACCAAGAGTGGAAAACCTTCCTGAACACCCGTGGCGAGCAAAACTATGAAATTGCGCGCGCTGGCTGGTGTGGTGACTACAACGAAGCGTCCACCTTCCTTGATCTGGTTCAGTCCGGTTCAGGTTACAACGACGCCAAATACAACAACGCAATGGTTGATGAGCTGCTGGCTGGTGCAAAAACCATGGATGATCCTCAGGCCAACTACACCAAGGTTGAGGAAATCATCGCGGCAGATATGCCGTTGATCCCGATCTACCACTACTCGGGCAAATTCATGTTCCAACCTTCGATTGTTGGCAGCTGGCCAATCAAAAACGTGGAACAGAACTGGTACTCAAAAGACCTCTATAAGGTTGCTGAGTAATCTCTGACCGAAAGGGGGCATCGCAGGTTGCGGTGCCCCACTTCTTTGCGGCAGACGCTTGTTCACTGGGCTTGAACACCCTTCAAGAATCTGACAAATGCGCTGGATCCAGTGAGGCAACTGGAGATACGCTCGCACCACGTGGGTGCAAAATACCGCAAATTTCTGGTGGGCCAGACGGGCAAATCGCCCGTTCTCGTTCACATTTGGGAACAGTTTTGGCGGCGCTTGACTTTGGTCAAAGTAAAACGCGCGGCCCTGTTACATGGGGACAGGATGTTTAACTTCATCTTAAGACGGGTCGCTGTTGCGATCCCAACACTGATCATTCTGCTGATCGCCAGTTTCTGGCTGATGCAGTCCGCACCGGGTGGCCCGTTCACCTCTGAACGCCCATTGCCGGCGCAGGTGCTTGCAAATATCGAGGCCAAATATGGCCTGGATCAACCCACATATGTGCAGCTTTGGAACTATGTCGTCGGCATCGTGACCGAATTCGACTTTGGCCCAAGCTATAAATACAAAGACCGCACGGTGAATGACATCATCGCACAGGGCTTTCCGGTCACATTGACCTATGGGATCATCTCGTTTGTTCTGGCGATTGTCGTCGGCGGAGTTTTGGGCATGGCCGCGGCCATTCGCCAAAACAGCTGGCTTGATTATTTCGCCGTGGGCATCACCATTGGCGCACAGGTTCTGCCGAACTTTGTGATGGCGCCGATCCTGATCTTGATCTTCACGCTATGGCTGGGCTGGTTGCCGGGCGGTGGCTGGAATGGCGGCGAATGGCAGCATTTGATTATGCCAGTGATTGCGCTTTCCACATCATACATGGCCTCGATTGCGCGCCTGACGCGCTCGTCCATGCTAGAGGTGCTGCGGTCAAACTTTATCCGCACCGCGCGCGCCAAGGGCCTTCCGGACCGCACAATCATTTACCGCCACGCGCTAAAACCAGCGCTGTTGCCGGTGATTTCCTATCTTGGGCCAGCCTTTGTGGGCATGGTGACCGGGTCGTTCATCATTGACGCGATCTTTGGCACCGGCGGCATTGGCTATTTCTACGTCAACTCGGCCTTTAACCGTGACTATGCGGTGATGATGGGGCTGACGATCCTGCTCGGGTCTATGACAATTATGTTCAATATGGTGGTTGATATCCTCTACGCGTGGATCGACCCCAAGATCCGGCTGTGAGGGTAGATCGATGACAGACAAGCTCGTTCAACCCTTTAGCCAAGCCAAGACCGCCGAATTGGCGGATCGTCTGGCGCAAGAGGACGTTCAGGGCCGCTCGCCCTGGACCGATGCGCGGCGCAGGTTTATGCGCAACAAAGCGGCCATGACCTCGGTTCTGGTGCTCTCACTGGTGCTGATTTTCTCGCTGTTTGGCGAGGTGATCAGTGAATTTGACAATGAAACCATCGACTGGGATATCCTTGGAAGCATTAAGGAATTGGGTCGCCCATCAATTGAAAATGGCCACTTCTTTGGCTTTGATGAAAACGGACGTGACCTTTACAACCGCGTTGTCCAAGGCTCGCGGATCTCGCTGGCTGTGGGCATCGTTGGCGCCTTTGTGGCGGTGATCGTCGGCACCATTTATGGGGCCACCGCTGGGTTTATCGGCGGACGTGTCGACAGCATTATGATGCGTTTGGTCGATATCTTTATGTCGATCCCCTACATGTTTGTGCTGATTTTGCTGTTGGTTGTGGCCGGTCGCTCGATCACCATGATCTTTATTGGCATCGGCCTGACCGCTTGGCTGGACATGAGCCGGATTGTGCGCGGTCAAACCCTGTCGATTAAAAACCGAGAGTATGTGGAAGCGGCCGTGGCCATTGGTGTGCCCACATGGCAGATCATTTTCAGACACATCGTGCCCAACCTTCTGGGCGTTGTGGTGGTCTATGCGACCCTGTTGGTGCCGCAAATGATCCTGACCGAAAGCTTCATTTCTTTCCTTGGGCTTGGTGTGCAAGAGCCGCTGACCTCTTGGGGTGCGCTTATTTCCGAAGGCGTGAAAAGCATGAACTATGGCACCTTGTGGCACCTCGGGTTCCCGCTGTCCTTCTTCATCATCACAATCTTCTGTTTCTTCTTCATCGGCGACGGGTTGCGCGA
>DDMF01000032.1:6493-6712 GCA_002340515.1 Rhodobacteraceae bacterium UBA2553
GGATGGGATCAGCTTTGATCTTAACGCTGGGGAAACCCTTGGCGTTGTTGGGGAAAGTGGATCGGGGAAATCTCAATCCGTGTTCGCCATGATGGGCCTATTGGCGCAAAATGGGGCCGCAACGGGGTCGGTGAAATTGGACGGTCAGGAAATCCTGAACCTTCCGCTCGCCAAACTGAACAAGATCCGCGCTGAGAAAATTGCGATGATCTTTCAGGA
>DDMF01000032.1:6749-6935 GCA_002340515.1 Rhodobacteraceae bacterium UBA2553
CTTTCAGGATCCGATGACCTGTTTGAACCCTTACCTGAAGGTCTCTGACCAGATGGCCGAGGTGCTGACGCATCACCAAGGTGCCTCGAAGTCCGAGGCTGTAAAGCGCTCGGTCGAGATGTTGGATGCGGTGCGTATTCCCGAGGCGAAAAAGCGCATCGGCATGTATCCGCATGAGTTTTCGGG
>DDMF01000015.1 GCA_002340515.1 Rhodobacteraceae bacterium UBA2553
CAAACTGGGGGCGGTTCAGGCACCAAAGATGTGGCCCCGCCGCTTGTTCACAAGATTTATGAGCCGTCTCATCACGGCGACGAGGCCTTCCAGAGAGCTGTCGCCAATGGCGTAAATGGGCATCATTGGCCCTTTGACGACATGCCGCCCGTCAAAGGGCTGACCCGCGGGGATGTCGCAATGGTTGTCATCTATATTCGCGACTTGCAGCGCGCCAATGGGATTAAGTGAAGGCGATCCCGATAAATATTCGAGGGGCTGTGTCGCACATTCTAGTTTTGCTTGTTGCCATTCCTTCACCCCTCCTAATCTGCATAGGCAACTGTCATGATGGGCCGATCCCTCCGCATTGTGGGAGGATCTCAGTATTACGCAGGGTGCCCAAAGAATGCGGCGGGTGGGTAAAGGAAGTTGCTATCGAGTTTATACTCACTGTGGTGACTTCAACGCGCGCGCTATCACACTGGAATTGTGGGTTGCGTGCTCAGCCGATATGACAAGACTATCCATCACCACGAACAACCATAAAATCAGGTTAACATGACCCCACGCAATCCCAGCTCTGCAAAACTGGCCTCGTTGCCCTGGCTTCGAACGGTTGGATTGACCGGCATTTTGGTGACATTCGGAGATCAGCTGTCGGAGGTGACAAACCGGGCGGCGTTGGCATTTCAAGATGCGGTTGATGGCTTGAACATTGACGGTGTGACTGAAACCTCGACGTCGCTCGTGTCGACCTTTATTCAGTTTGATCCGACCCGCCTGTCCCGAACGACCCTACAGGGCCACCTGCAAGAACTGGCAGGATCGCGCGATTGGTCAGTTTCGCAGAAATCTGTCGCGCGCAGGCTTTGGCGGGTCAAGGCGTCATTTGGTGGCGAAGATGGCCCACATTTAGAAGAGGTTGCCCAGCTGGCTGACCTGACCCCAGAGGCGGCGATCAATCAGATTCTCGACACCCGCGTTCGGGTGATCACAATAGGGTTTGCGCCGGGGCAACCCTATCTGGGAACACTTCCGCCCAATTGGGATTTTCCACGTCTACCAGAGCTGATCCCGCGCGTGCCGGCGGGGTCTTTGGTGGTGGCTCTGCGACAATTGGTGTTGTTCACAAATGATACGCCAACAGGGTGGCGACAAATTGGTCAAACAGCGTTTCGCAATTTCGAACCAGATCATGTTTCGCCGTTTCGTTTGCGCACTGGCGATGAAATGGAATTTGTTCGGGTTGGGCAAGACGAGATGCGCCTCTGTCTAGCCGATCCTACGCGCGCGACGGCGGCCGAATTGGTGGAGCTTTCTTGATCCGTTCCTTGCAGATATTACGCGCCGGCCCGGGCCTGACGATACAGGATCTGGGCCGCCCGGGTTGGCATGCCTACGGTGTGTCAAATGGCGGGGCGGTTGATCGTATGGCCCTTTATGAGGGCGCGGCTTTGCTGGGGCAAACTGCGAATTGCGCTGCTCTCGAGATGCCCACCTATGGTGGTGATTTCCTGATCGAAGGTGACTGCCGCATCGCCTTGACGGGTGCGCCTATGGTTGCCCAACTTGACGGGGTGAAACTGGTTTGGAACGCAAGTCATAAGGTGACAAATGGCCAGCGCCTGTCGATCGGCGCTGCCACCACAGGTGTCTATGGATATCTCAGTGTCAGTGGTGGCTTTCAGACACCCGAATGGATGGGCAGCCGGTCTGCGCATCTTGCCGCAAATATTGGTGGCCTTCTTTCCACAGGCGACAGGCTGCCGGTGGGGGATGACCCGAACGAGGGCGGTATGTCCGTTTTTCTTCCGGAGCGGGACCGGTTCAGTGGCGGTGATATCCGTGTCGTGACAACATTGCACACCTCCCTGTTTTCAAACGCGGAAGTGGAAAGGTTTACACAGACCAATTTCCAGCGATCTTTGCGCAGCAATCGACAGGGCGCTGCACTAACATTTGATGGGCTACCCTTCACACCTGATGCGGGGCAAACTATTCTGTCTGAACCCATGATCATGGGTGATATTCAGATGACTGGGGATGGCTATCCATTTGTTTTACAAAGTGAATGCCAAACCGCAGGCGGGTTTGCACGTATTGCCCAGGTGCTCCCCTGTGATCTGTCCACCGTTGCACAGGCCACCCCAGACAGGGTGTTGCGTTTCCGGTTTGTGACTTTTGAAGAGGCGGATTTGGCCTATCAATCGTACCTTACAGACCTTAAGAACCTGCGCGGCCAAACCCGCCCGCTGCTGCGGCGGGTTGAAGACATACGCGATCTGCTTTCTTATCAGCTTATCAGCGGCGCCGTGACAGGCTGGGAAACAGATATGCCAGAGGACTGTAAATGACACGTGTGGATTTGAATGCCGACATGGGCGAGAGCTTTGGGAACTGGACCATCGGGAACGACCGGGCGCTACTTGATATTGTCACATCGGCGAATATCGCTTGTGGGTTTCATGCCGGTGATCCTGATGTCATGGCGGACACCATGAAGGCCGCCGTCCAGCGAAACGTTGGTATTGGCGCGCATCCGGGTTTGCCTGATTTGCAAGGATTTGGGCGCAGAGAGATGGCGATTGGCGCAGAAACACTCGGCAATATGGTTCGGTATCAATTGGGGGCTGCGATGGCCATGGCGGAAAGTGCCGGTGGAAATGTGACACATCTCAAGCTGCACGGTGCGCTGTCACATATGGCTGTGGCGGATGAAGATATTGCAACCACGTGTTTTCGGGCCGTTCAAGAGATTTCACCAGATATCATCATTATGGTGATTGCGAGCACCGGTATGCAGCGGGCCGCCGAGCGGCTGAACTGTAACCTCGCGGCCGAAATCTTTGCAGACCGCGCCTATCTTGACGATGGCACGCTTATGGGGCGCAGCCTGCCCGGATCGGTGATCCATGATGCGGATTTGGCGGCCATACGTATGCGCGAAATGGTTGCCGAGGGTGCAATCATCACCGCCACTGGCAAGCGCATTCCAACGAAAATCGACACAATCTGCGTGCATGGGGATACGCCGGAGGCAATCAAAATTGCGCAAGCGGTGCGGGATGGTTTGTTGATGGATGGTGTCCGCGTGGCGGGGTTGGCAGAGACATAATCGTTCTGTGTCTTACCCTTCGACACGCCCATAGCGCACCAAAACCGTTTCCAGCCCGGGGTTCGGGACTGGGAAGCTGAGTTCGCCGTTCGAACGGTGGTCCAGTGAAACGCCCACACGATCACCGTTTTCACGATAAATACCAGCTTCAACGCCAGAGCGAAATTCCAGCGGGTATCCGAGTTGCGGGCCTGATTGCGCGCGCATCCACCAGCCGGGCATAAAGCTTAGCTCTGCATACCCATGCCCGTTTCCAGTCGAAAATTCGTTCAATGCGCCTGCGCCAATCCAAACATCGCCAAGTGTGTCGACTGAAATTCCAACCGTGGGTCGAAAAGGTCCGAAGGTCACCGGAGCATCAAAGCGGTAGTAAGTTTCCTGGCCAATAATGTCGGCTTCAAAAATCAATTGCCCTGCTGAAATTGTGTGGCGGACTCCGCTCCAAGCAAAGCGCATGCAGCCGTCACCACAATAATTCGCGCCCATGTCGATGAGCCCGGTTAACAGAAATATCACCGCCAGAGTACCGTCCATAATGCGTCCTTTCCCCTCAAAGACTTAGGGGAGAATTCATGTTCTGTCACCAGATCTTGAGGGCGTAAAGAAATGTAACACTTTTTTGCCAATACCCCTTGTGGTTCCGAGAGTGCGAGCGTATATCAGCCTCACTGTCGCGGGATGGAGCAGCCCGGTAGCTCGTCAGGCTCATAACCTGAAGGTCGTAGGTTCAAATCCTACTCCCGCAACCAATTTTCAGCTAAGTGGCTGAAACAGAACAAAGCCCCTGTTTTTACAGGGGCTTTTTCTTTGTGGTGGTACACATCTGTGGTACACTTGGGGCATGACAGACATGCCTAAGCCTCCATACCTCACAAAGGACAACAAGGGTTACAAGCTTCGTAGACCCGTCCCAAAAGCGTTTCGAAGTCAGATCGGCAAGACGCAGTGGGTCGAAAGGCTAAGCGGCATGCCATATTCTGAGATGTGCGTGCGCGCGCGTTGCTTTGGTGTTGAGACAGACGCCGAACTAAAGAAACATAAAAACGAGAAGAACCGTTCACCCGCACCTGTTAGGCACGCTGATGCACCTCGGTTCACGCTTTCCGTGACAGAATTGACGCAACTCAAATTGGCTTACTTTCGACAACTGGAACTCCATGTGGAGACGACAGGTGGATACGGGGCTGGACTAAGCAGTTTGAATGAAGCCGAATATCAAAACCTGAAGGAAGACGCCCAGCGCGATCACCTTGCTGCAATGGAGACTTTTGCAACAGCACAAGATGATTTTCCCGATGGCCTCGCTGATAGTCCATATGAAGGCCAACTGGGAAGGCAGGCTATTAAGAAAGCGGCGCAAAAGTTGTTGCTGGATCATAACTTTATTCATCCTGATGACTTAACAGACAGCGGCCAACTGTCAGATGTTGTGAAAAGCTCTGATGGATTTGAAGCTCTGTGCAGCAAAATGGCTGATGTAGTGGTAGAGTATACTCGTCGTCGTGTAGAAGCTTTCGAAAGAATGGGCATGCCTGATCTGCAACGCCCAGAGCTGGCACAAGCGCTAAACTTTGCCCAGCCGCTCCACACGCAACCAGAAAAAACCGTTGGCGACTTGATTGATGTCTATCTGGATAAAAAGCGCGACCTAGTTACAAAGTCTCGTTTCAATCAATACCAACTGGCAGCTCGCGCACTGACTGAAGAGGTCGGGCGTGACACGCGCCTTAATAATATCTCGAGAGAGCAATGCGAACAGATTGCGGCATTGTTCGTTCGTACTCCCCAGTACGTTACGCGCCATTATGAACCGCCCCTTGTTTG
>DDMF01000119.1:0-216 GCA_002340515.1 Rhodobacteraceae bacterium UBA2553
CAGGACGGCACGCTGGATCTGGGCACCGCACCCCTGCCCGCGCCCGCCTCAGAACCATGGAAAATTGCGATTCACCCGGTGCGATTGCGTTCAGACAATCCGTTTTTGCGCCACAAAACCACCCAGCGTGCGCTTTATAATGACGCGCGCGCCGCCCTGCCTGACGGGGTGGATGAAGCGGAAGTTCGCCGTCGACTGCTGGATGATTACAATCTT
>DDMF01000119.1:230-8049 GCA_002340515.1 Rhodobacteraceae bacterium UBA2553
TCCTCAATGAGCGGGATGAGCTGTGTGAAGGCACCATCACCAATATCGCCCTGCTGATTGACGATATCTGGCGGACCCCGCCGCTGTCCTCGGGCTGTTTGCCCGGCACCTACCGGCAGCATTTGCTGGATGAAGGCAAGGTTGAGGAAGTGGCAATAGCGGTGGAGGATGTACGGCGCGCGTCCAAAGTGATTTTGATGAACGCGCTGCGCGGGGAGATTGCAGCCGAGATTATTCCGCTGGCGTAAGCACATCCGACGGGAGCGGGTCCGTCGCCGCCGCACCCTGTGGGGCAAGGCTTTTCATCACAAACACCCACACCGTGATTGCCATCGCCGTGCCGCCAATGAGGTCGATAAAATAATGCCCACCCCAAATCGGGGTCGAGGTGATCATCACCAAACCATAGGCCCAAGCGGGCGCCCACAACCAGGTGCGCGTTGCGGCCGGCATGATCAAAACCGCAATTCCTGTGTGCAACGACGGGAAGGTGACCAGCCCGACCAATTGCTGTGTCCCAATCACAATCGGGCCATCGGGCGCGCGCAACATTTCAAACGCATCAAGGTGGTAGACACCGGGCGGCGAGAGGAAATTGGTGTAAGACGCAAGATCCCCCACCCAGAAATCCACCGCAGCGCGCGCGGGAAACAAGCTTCCGATCACAATCGAAATCAGCGCGCAGATCACAAACGCTTCGACAAAAGCTTTGGCGCGCGGGCCTTGCCCAATCACCACCAAGCCCAACACAATCGCCGCCGTGGCGGAATTGATCGCATCATAGGCCCATTTCATCACGCCATGCCACGCGGGATGGGCATGGATCCATTCAAAATAGGTCAGCCACGACAGGCCCAACATCTGATCAAGCCCAGCCAGCGTTTGATCCGCGAGGGGCAGCGCAAATGTTTTGGTTGTGTGATCCAACAGGCGCAGAATGATCGCCATCAGGTAAATCAGGAAAATCCCTTCGGCCAAAACTTCGCCCATGCGCAGGGCAAAAGGGCGACGCCCCAATTTATGCGCCACCAGCTTAAGCGCCCCCCACAGCAAAAGCGCCTGACAGGCCGCGCCCAAATCTGGTCGCCACACAACGGGCAGAAACTCCACCCGGCTAAACAAGCCCATTGCGACAAGGAACACCCCACCGACAGACAAAAGAACATAGATATACGCGCGACAAAGTTGCATGGTTGCCCCAATTATTTTCCCCTCGCTATCGAAACAATTGGGCAAAATTTTGAAGATCTTGGGGTGAATTGGAAAATATCAGCGCGCAGCGGCCCAAACCGCGCCATCGCAGGGGCCAAAACGCCCACATCGCTTGACAAGTGCGGCGCAACCTTGTGTATCGGCCCAGACACGTTTTAATGCGCAAACCGCGCGCATTGGGCGCAAACATGACACGCCGCGCGATTTGCGCGCATCACCAGACGCTATTGCCGACAAAGGGCCAGACCATGCACCAATATCGCAGCCAGACCTGTGCTGAACTCAACAAATCCAATGTGGGTGACACCGTGCGCCTGTCGGGCTGGGTGCATCGCGTCCGGGATCATGGTGGCGTATTGTTCATCGATCTGCGCGACCATTACGGTATCACACAAGTGATTGCCGATGCCGACAGCCCCGCGTTTAAAGACCTGGAAACGCTGCGCTCTGAATGGTGCGTGCGCATCGACGGCACCGTTTTGGCGCGCGACGAAAGCCTTGTGAACCCGAACCTGCCCACCGGTGAAATCGAAGTTTTCGCCCGTGAGTTAGAGGTGCTGGGGGCCGCCGGCGAATTGCCGTTGATGGTGTTTGGCGATCAGGAATACCCGGAAGAAACCCGCCTGAAATACCGTTACCTCGACCTGCGCCGCGAGCAGATGCAGGACAACATGAAACTGCGCTCGGACGTGGTGATGAGTATGCGCAAACGCATGTGGGATCAGGAATTCCGTGAATATCAGACGCCGATCATCACCGCATCTTCCCCCGAAGGCGCGCGCGATTTTCTGGTGCCGTCCCGCCTGCATCCGGGCAAGTTTTACGCCCTGCCCCAAGCGCCGCAACAGTTCAAACAGCTGATGATGGTCGCTGGTTTTGATAAATATTTCCAGATCGCGCCTTGTTTCCGCGACGAAGATCCTCGCGCGGACCGCTCGCCCACCGACTTCTATCAACTTGATATGGAGATGTCCTTTGTCACCCAGCAGGACGTGTTCGACACCATTCAGCCGGTGCTGCAGGGCGTGTTTGAAGAGTTCGGTGGCGGGCGCAAAGTCGACAGCGAATGGCCGCAAATCTCGTATCGTGACGCCGCCCTTTGGTATGGCTCGGACAAGCCTGACCTGCGCAACCCGATCAAGATGCAGGTGGTGTCTGAGCATTTCGCAGGCTCCGGTTTTGCGATCTTTGCCAAACTGTTGGAAAACGAAGGTACTGAAATTCGTGCCATTCCCGCCCCGAAAGGTGGTTCGCGCAAATTCTGTGACCGGATGAATAAATTTGCCCAGCAAGAAGGTCTGCCGGGCATGGGCTATATCTTCTGGCGCGAAAAGACCGCCGATTCCGTGGCGCAAGAGCTGGGGATCACGGTCAAAGAAGCACAGGCGATGATGAAATCCGGCGAAGTGGAAGGCGGCATGGAAGCCGCCGGTCCTTTGGCCAAGAACATCGGCCCGGAGCGCACCGAAGCGATCCGTCAGCAATTGGGTCTGGGCGTGGGCGATGCAGCGTTCTTCTTGGGCGGCAAGCCAAAAGCCTTTGAGGCGGTCGCAGGGCGCGCGCGCAATGTGATCGGCAATGAGCTGGGCCTGACTGATAAAGACCGTTTTGCCTTTGCCTGGATCGTGGATTTCCCCATCTATGAAGCGGATGAAGAGACCGGCAAAATCGACTTTGAACACAACCCGTTTTCCATGCCGCAAGGCGGGATGGACGCGCTGAATGGCGATCCGTTAGAGGTGCTTGGCTATCAATATGACCTTGCCTGTAACGGCTATGAACTGGTGTCCGGTGCCATTCGAAACCACAAACCAGAGATCATGTTCAAGGCGTTTGAACTGGCGGGCTATGGCAAGGACGAGGTTGAAAAGCGCTTTGGGGCGCTGGTCAATGCGTTCCAATTTGGCGCCCCGCCCCACGGGGGCTGTGCCGCAGGTGTTGACCGGATCGTGATGCTGCTTGCCGACAAAGACAACATTCGCGAAGTGGTGATGTTCCCGATGAACCAACGCGCAGAAGATCTGATGATGAACGCGCCAAGCGAGCCGATGAACGAGCAATTGCGCGAGCTGCATCTGCGGGTCATTCCGCAGGACTAATGCGTCGCTCAACTGGAAATGCAAAATGCCCGGGGGAAACCTCGGGCATTTTTTGTGCACTCAATCAATACTGCTTGGGGTGTAAAAGCTGATCAGGAATTCGCCAGTTCGGTGCCGACCAATTCGATCCGCTCATTTGTGTCATCTGTGATGCTGTCGACATTGTTGGTAATGGTGAACACGACCGCCATCGCCATCATGACCGTCCCCGCCATAAGCACGGTCCAGTCGATCACGGCATTTCCAAACTCGTCATCTGCAAATTTTTTCAGCAAAGCTTTCATCGTTACAGTCCTTTTCAAATTCACCCGCTCAGCCCAAAATCTTTTGTCTCGGGTAATTTGCCGGGGGATTTGGGCGAAAATGTGAACCTGCAGCGGCATTATGGGGTCGTTTGAAGGTCGGTTCAGCGTCAAACCTCTGGATCTCCGGTGGCGGTTTGCCGCAAGATGTGACCTCTCGCGTGTAAAAAAGGCAGGCGTGAGCCTGCCGATTTCACGTAGCGAGTAGGGTATTTTCTCTAATGCGGTACGCCCACAGCATTGGTTGAATTCACAACGCGCGCCGTTCCGCCAGACGTTCATTCACCATCCCGGCAACACGATCAAACCGTCTGCGCAAATTGCTGTCCGCAGGTCCGGTACGGCCCAATTGTTCTGCGGCCGCTTTCAGTTTTTCATCATGCGCTGACAGGGCCACTCCATTCAAAAACTGGGCGATATATTCGATCTCATGTGAGTTCGGCTCGGCGTTCATGATCTCAGCCATATGGCTCAGGTCATCCTGCAGCGCCATTTGATCAGGTTCAATCATTTCACTGGGCACTTTTCGAGGTCCGGTTGGTCCTTCGCCCACGGGCAGAAGCTCCAGCACGGTTTTTTGGAAAATCGCCAAACTTTCCAGTGGCTTGGTCATAAACCCATCGGCCCCTGCCTTCATCGCAAGACTATGTGCGCCGTCATCGCCGCTGATCGCAAGGATCACCGGAACGCGCGCGGTCTCTGCCGCCAATTCACGGATCAAATCCGCGCCTGATCCATCCGGCAGGCCCATGTCCACAATTACAATCGACGGGCGGTACACCCGCAGGTGGCGATGCGCCGAGGCAAGGGTATCTGCCCGCCTGATCCGGGCACCCGATCGCAGGCACAACAGGCGGATCGCCTCCGATGCAAAGCGGCTGTCTTCGACCACCAACACGGTTTTGCCCTGAAGGGGGCGGTCGGCGGTTGCGGGTTGGGTCATTAAGAAACGTTCGAGATCATCACTCATGGCAGCGATTCCTTTCATCCTCCACTAAATCCGAAAAGGGGTGAATGAGAGGTTAACGCGCCTATTTTTACGCGCTATCTCAGCAATCCCCCTGCGGCATGGGCGCACTTGCCCCATCGACGCGCACGCGGCATAAGGCTGCAACGCAAGATTTATGGGAGAGAGACATGATTGGACGCCTGAACCACGTCGCCATCGCCGTGCCGGATCTGGAAGCTGCATCCGCGCAATATCGCGACACATTGGGGGCAAAGGTAAACCCGCCACAGGACGAGCCGGATCATGGTGTGACCGTGGTGTTTATCGAGCTTCCGAATACCAAAATCGAATTGCTGTATCCGCTTGGCGAAGGGTCCCCGATCGCGGGGTTCCTTGAGAAAAACCCAGCGGGCGGCATTCATCACATCTGTTATGAGGTCGATGACATCATCGCCGCACGCGACAAGTTAAAGGCCTCTGGCGCGCGGGTATTGGGCACGGGCGAGCCAAAGATTGGCGCGCATGGCAAGCCGGTTTTGTTCCTGCATCCCAAAGACTTCAACGGCACGCTGGTTGAGCTGGAACAGACCTGATGACCGTCACCGCCGCCCTTGTCCTTTATGTGGTGATCTGGTTTGTGACCATGTTTGTCACCCTGCCCATCCGCCTGCGCACGCAGGGCGACGAAGGCGAGATTGTGCCGGGCACCCATGCGGGCGCACCTGCTGATTTCAAACTGGGCCGCACGCTGTTGATCGTGACCATATTCGGCACCATCGTCTGGGCGATTGTGGCGGGGATCATCGTCTCGGGCGTGATCACAATCGAGGATATTGATTGGTTCAACCGGTTGGATACGCCGGAATAACCCATCCCGAACACGTAAAAAGGGCGCAGGCGGGTATACCGATCTGCGCCCTTTTTGTATCTGCAGTCCACAAATGGATCAGGGCTTGCCCCAGCTGTAATTAAAGCTGACCGAAATGCGGTCTTCTTCGGCCATGTTCAGCGGCACTTCGTGGCGCAACCAGCTTTCCCACAACAGGACGTCACCGATTTTTGGGGCCTCGTAAATGAACGGCTGATTTTCGCGGCGCGCGGTTTTCAGGCGCGGCGGGGTGGCCATCATTCGGGCGGATCGCGGGTCTTCGTATTTGATCGCGCTGGCGCCACCCGGCATCGCCACATAGGTGGTGCCGGAAATCACCGAATGCGGGTGGATGTGGCTGGCATGTGTGCCGCCGGGGGGCAGGATGTTGATCCACAGACTGTCGAGTTTCAACTTCTTGCCGCCAAGGTCAAACTCCAGATCCTCAACAAAGGCCGCGACATGTTTGTCGAGCGTTTTCTTCAGCGTTTTGAAAATTGGAAAGCGCCAGGGCAGATCATCCAAAGACGCATAACTGGTATAGCCGGGATATCCGTTTTCCTCGCACCAATTCTGGCCCGCTTCGTCATCTTCAGCGATGGCCCAGCAGGAGGCTTCGAGTTCGTCTGCGTCCACCGGTTTGCCCAATTCGGACAAGGCGGCGCGGTAAAGGCGGGTGGCAAAGAGCGATTCAATCTGTGACATGGCGCTTGTTTAGCCCAGCGCACGCGCCCGCGCGAGGGGGCATTTTGTCTACCTTCTCGGTCTGGCTTAGCTGCGCGCCAATCGGTGGAACATATGGGTGAAGGTCGCCGCCCCCAAGATCGGCACAATCAGGTTTACCAGCGGGATCGACAGCGGGATCGCCATAAAGGTGCCTGCAACCCAGATCTGGATGGTGTTGCGACTACGCAGCGCGTTGGCCTCACTCCGTTCCATCCGGCGCATTGCCGCCATGACGAAATATTCGCGCCCCAGAAGATATCCGTTCACCACCCAAAAGAGGACCGGAGCAAGCGGGCCCACAAAGAAAAACAGGATCAGCGCCACGAGGTTCACCCCCACAATCACGCCGAAAAACCCAAGGCTTTCGCGGATCGCTTCCGTCAGGGGTTGTTCGGCGTTGGGGGCAAGATGCGGGTAATGGCGCGCCTCAACCGCGTCGGCCACCTCGTCCAGAAAAAGCCCGGTGAAAGCACCCGCGACGGGCACCATCAACACGGCCGACAGGACAATCATCACCAAGGCGGCAAGGCCCATCGCCAGCCCACCGACAAACGAAATCTCTCCCACCCAAGGCAGGGTCAGCACGTCAGGCACCAGAAAACCAACCAGCGTGGTCATGCCCCAAGTGATCGCAATGAGCAGCCCCACGGTCAGGCCCAGCCCTTTCCACAGAACCTTGCGAAACCGCGTGTCGCCCAATTGCCCCAATGCGCGAAAGAAATCGTCAAAAAACATCTGCTAGTCCTTTATCCACTGGGTAATCGCATCCACATCCGGGCGTGGGCGTTCGGGCGGGGCCACGGTTTCCGTGCCAATATGCAAGATGCCCGCGACGCTTTCGTGATCCTCAAGACCAAAACCATCACGGATGAAATCCCGATCCAATGACGCCCAGCCGGACAGCCAATTGGCCCCCCATCCGCTGGCAAGGGCCGCATTCAGCAGTGCCAAACAAGCCGCCCCCGCCGAATATGTCTGCTCAATCGCAGGCACTTTGTCAGATGCTTTCGGGCTTTCAACGACAACAACCGCCAAGGGGCTGGTGTCATAGGCATGGCGCTCCTTGATGATCTTAGCGGGGTCAATGCCCAGCGCTTCGCCGCGCGTGGTGACCTGATGGCCCAACCGCTCCAACGCAGGTTTTTCAACGACGATAAACCGCCACGGCTCCAACTTGCCATGATCCGGCGTGCGCGCGGCNNGCCGTCAGGATCGGCATCAAATCCTCGCGCATTGGGCCCGGCCCGGTCAGCGTTTTGGCGGGGCGCGAGCGGCGGGTCAGCAAAAATTCTAGGGCGGCGTCATTACGTTCAGGCATAAATCGTCTTTCTGGTCAGCATTCTGCTGGCTTGGCCGCAGATGCGACTGGCTTTCATGTCATGTCGTATCTCGCACCGCCCACGTCAAGATGTAAAGCCGATTTACATACTGTTTTTCTGCTTCATCATCTGCGCAAAGCTAAAAAGCACCTGCAAGAAAATGAAAAACCACCCGCAATACTATCATCATTGCGATAATTCCCATTGCTGCGAGCAAAACCTTCAACATCGAGCCAAGCCCATCCAGCAAATGTAGACCCAAAAACCGAAACCAAAACCCATGTCTCTTCACAAACACACAACTCCAACCTTCAAAATCCACGCCCTTTTTCTTGTCTCAAATA
>DDMF01000119.1:8092-8842 GCA_002340515.1 Rhodobacteraceae bacterium UBA2553
CCCCGCAAGCTCCGCCAAATGCGCGGAAAACACAGCGTCCATTTTGGCATTGGGCTGACGGGCGGCGAAGACCTCTGCCAGCGGATCAGGGGCGGTGATCTTGGATCCTGACATTTCCTCCAGCACCGCATGACCGCAAAAGGGCACGTAAACCTCGGAATAGCCGCCCTCATGCGCCATCATCAGACGCCCGTCACAGATACCCCCGGCCAGGTCTTTCACCATCTTGGTCATCTGCCGAAAGGTGTCGGCGGTGGCGAGCATACATGACAGCGGGTCAATCAGCGCGGCGTCATAGCCATTGGCGATCACGATAATCTCTGGTTCAAAGGCACGAATGGCCGGGAGGGCAATGCGTTCCATCGCCTCAAGATAGGTGCGGTGCCCGCCACCAGGCGGCAGCGGCACGTTGATGTTGGTCCCCTCAGCCGCGCCCTCGCCGCGCACATCCGCATCGCCCGTGTCGATCGGGTAATTGCGTTCCTGATGGATCGAAATGGTCAGCACGTCGGGATCGTCGATAAACACCGCCTCGGTGCCATTGCCGTGATGCACGTCCCAATCCAAGACCGCGATGCGCTTTGCATGCCCTTCGGCCTGGATGGTACGGATCGCGATGGCAAGGTTGGCGAGCAGGCAAAACCCGTTGGGAAAATCAGGCAGGCAATGGTGGCCGGGCGGGCGCGACAGCGCATAGGCATTGGTCAGCTCGCCCGTCAGCACCGCGCGCATCGCCGCCACCGACAGCCC